>CAZMEG010000045.1:6970-13149 GCA_964565205.1 uncultured Cytophagia bacterium | reverse complement strand
GTATTAAATATATCATTAAATAAAAACAAATTCAACAGAAAATTGTTCCAACCTCTTAGCTGCCAACAATTCACAGGAAAAAACGGTGAAACCATCCGAATTTTAAATCATAAATAATTCGTTCCCGGAATCTGGTAATTAAAAAAGGCGACCGGAAAAGTGTTTCCGATCGCCTTAAGTCCTTAATCAGAGGGGATTACTGCACAACCGAAAGCTGTGGCTTCATAAAAATAGCATCTTCTACACCGGTATTGATCTTCACTTCCTTTAAACTGGCTTCCCACATTTTGTTATTTTTGCTATCCAGGCGAGCCACCCAGTGGGGCATGCTAATTCCGTCTACGGCTTTGAAATCCTTCATCACAAATGTTCCCGGTTCCTTTTTGCCTTCCATCGTAACCATTTCACCGCTCATTCTTTCCATAAAGTGCGTTTGCGGATTCACATACAGTTTGAATACATTGCCATGATTATCCGTACATTTCAGCACCTTATATTTAATGCCTTCCACTTCTTCGTCCGGTAATTTTTCCAGAGTATAACCCAGCTCTTTATAATTAGTGATTCCATCTACCCAGGTTTTGGCATCCCATTCCATCTGTTGCAATTCAGCCTCGTTTAAATCCATAATCTGACCTGAAGCATCGGTTTTCCAGCCGGTAGTACCATCAAAAGCCGACGTCTCTACGGTTTGACCGTCCGGGGTCATCACATCATAACGGATTTTAGCGGGTCGTTTGTAGGAGATTTTAACGTTCATAATCTGTTCCTGCATGGCTTTGCTTTCTTCTGCTTCCTGCTCTTCACTTTGTTCACTTTTTTCTTTTTCCATGGCTTCCTGCTGTTCGGTACCTGCTGGCATCTTTATCTTAGTTTCCCATGTCGAAACCATATCCTTCACCGCAGCCAGTTGTTCCTTACCGCCAAGAGCTTGAGCCATCTGATTCACCAGTTCATCTACAGTCGGTTCCTTCGCACAGGAAAAAATTAAAAAGATGATTAAGGTTAGGAAAAGAAAAAATTCTGATCGTTTCATCGCGCCCTCCTTACCATGTTTATTTGATTGTTTTATTTAGCATTTAAAAGATAAGAAATGAGTTGTGAAAGTCAAGAGAAAAGTTAAAAACAGAGCACTATAGCTTTTACAGGGAAGCTGTCTCTGAAACCTGTTTACAAAGAACTTCCTGAAAAAATCACTTCTCAATTTTAACACCTGGAAAGCCGATAAATATTTGATGTCAAATACAAAACGAGGTAGGAGCATGAACAAATTACCCGCCCTGCTTGTGGTGGATGATCAGAAGTCCATGCTGGAGTTTTTCGCCAAGGTTTTGAAAAATCATTATCAACTTTTTACTGCTCGCAGCGGGGAACAGGCACTCGAACTTCTAAAAAAACACGACATTCAGGTTATTTTAACCGATCAGAAAATGCCATCGGGCATGTCCGGTCTCGAATTTTTAAAACAGGCTCAAAAAATACGTCCTGAAGCTATTAAAATTTTATTTACCGGGTACTCTGATTTAAATCTGGTCATCGAAGCCATAAATTCCGGTCTGGTCTGGCGTTATTTAAATAAGCCGTTTAATATCAGTGAACTGGAACTCATACTGGACCAGGCCATTAAACAGTATCAACTGATTGAGGAAAACAAAAATCTGACCCGGAAACTACAAAAGGCTCAAGCCAATCTTAAAAAGAAAGTAACCCTGCGGACTAAAGCTTTAAAACAATCGGAAGAAAGATATCGGACTCTGGTTGAATCTTCTCTGGCCGGCATTTTAATCATCCAGGATGAAAAGATTGTTTATTGTAATTCAAGGGTTAAAAAAATACTGGGCTATCCCAAAAAGCACCTGATCAACAGTAATATTTTTGATTTCATCGCAAAACAGGATCATGAAGCCATCAAGCAATTGTTTCATGACATTTTAAGTAATAAGCAACGGAACAATGCGCCCATCGAGGTTACCTGGCAGCATCGCAGTAACAAACCCGTAATTACCGAACTTACTGGAAATTTAATTTACAATCGAAATGGTAAAGCCATTCAGGTTAATTTTATAGATATCACGCAGAGGAAGATAGCGGAGAAGTCCATAAGAGAAACGGCTCAATGGTTTCAACTGGTTTTTGAAAGCTCCCGTGATGCAATTTTCATTACTAATTTGAACGGAGGGATTATCGATGTTAATCGAGCTGCCGAACTGCTGACCGGTTATTCAAGATCGTCTCTACTGCATAAATCACTGAAAGACTTTTTAAGTGATCAAAATAATTTCCCACAAAAATTTGTACAGGAAGTTCGGCCTGGTGAAGATTTTACACTGGAAGAGAAAATCCGGCGTAAAGATGGGAAGTGGGTAGATGTAGAGTTTAGTTGCCGTCATATAGAAATCGGTTCCTTGAAACTTTTTCATATAGTAGCTCACGACATCACCGAAAGAAACCGGGCTCTGCAATCGCTGAAAGAAAGCGAAAAACGTTTTGCCACACTCTTTAAAGAATCCTTAGATGGCCTTTTAATTGTAGATGCTTACAGCGGGCAAATTTTGCTCTTTAACCATGTAGTCACCAAGTTATTGGGCTATCGGGAAGAGGAATTGCTGGGGCAACCTTTTACCATTTTATTTCCCAGAGAATCTGAAAAAAACTTCCAGAAGATTCTGGAGAATTTAAGGGTTCACGATTCGGTATTTATCGAGCAAAATTTTTTAAAGGCGGATGGCACTATAATTTACGCCGATCTCACAGCGAATTTAATCACCTGGGGAAATAATAAAGCTATTCTGGTAAACCTTAGAGACATTACCGAAAGGAAAAAAGCTGAAGAAACCATCCGTAGACAAAAGCGATATTTTGAGGCACTGTTTAACAGCAGTCCCGAAGCTATTGTCACTTTGGATATGAAACACCGGATTGTAGATATTAACCCCAAGTTTCAGGAATTATTTGGATATACCCTGGACGAAATCAAAGGGAAAAATATTGACAGACTCATTGTGCCTAAAGACAGGCTCAAAGAAGCCAGAGAAATTTCCCGCAAGGTTTTAAAAGGTGATATCACCAGTGTGGAAACTTTGCGTCAGCGAAAGGACGGTTCTCTGGTACATGTCAATATTCGTGGTGCCCCTATTGTTCTGGATGACAAACAAATAGGTGTATTTGGTATCTATGAAGATATTACGAACCGCAAAAAGGCTGAAGAAGAACTCCAGAAAGCCAAAGAGGCCGCCGAAGCTGCCAACCAGGCCAAAAGCGAATTTCTCGCCAATATGAGTCATGAGATTCGTACCCCCCTCAATGGTATTCTGGGTTACACCGAACTATTGCTCGAAGAAAACCTTGCACCGGATCAGTTGGAATCTGTAAAAATAATCAGAGATTCGGCAGAATATTTGCTCAAATTAATCAATGATATTTTGGACCTCTCCAAGGTTGAAGCACAAAGTCTGAAAATCGAAGAAAAATCTTTTTCGCTGGTCAAAATTATTGAAGATACCATTCAAGTAGTTCGGCCCAGAGTAGCGGATAAGCCTGTGGATATTGAGTTAAAAATATCCGATGAAGTGCCCAATCAACTACTTGGTGATCCGGTACGGATTGGACAGATTGTTTTAAATCTCTTAACCAATGCAGCCAAATTTACTGAACGAGGCAAGGTCACTGTTAATATATCTAAAGGGACCTGTAAAAGTGAAGCCGGGTCATTTCCGGTACAATTTGAAATTAAAGACACCGGAATCGGCATTCCCAAGGATAAATTAGACACTATTTTTAATTCTTTCACCCAGATCGACAGTTCTTCCACCCGTAAGTATGAGGGCACGGGATTGGGTTTAACCATTACCAAAAATCTTGTTGAGCTTATGGGGGGCACAATATCTGTTAGAAGCAAATTAAATAAAGGCACTACGTTTACGGTGTGTATCCCATTAAAAATTGATCCTGCAGGTCGGCACAGGAATAATCAGAAATCCTTCATGGTAGAAAAGCAGTTTAAAGCAGAAAGCCCTCAGACTAAAGGGCGAATTCTGGTAATCGAAGACGACCCCCTTGCGCGTCAGTTTATTACCTCCCGGTTACGAAAATTTCAATATGAAGTTGTGGTGGCCACCAATAGTGAAGAAGTCCAGGAAATATTAAATCATGATGAAATTGATGTTATTTTGCTGGATATCTTACTACCAGGTCTCATGGGCTGGCAAATTTTAAAGAAAATAAAATCAGATAAGCGCACGGCTGACATACCGGTTATGGTTTGTTCTGTATTAAAAGAAAAAAATCTGGCGTTTAGTTTGGGTGCTGTCGATTTTTTAGAAAAACCTCTTTCGGAAGACATGCTTGTCACAAAATTAAATCGATTGCGCGCACGGTTTTTATTTGAGAAGGGAGAAATTCTGATTGTAGACGATGACAAAGAGTTGCTGAAAAAACTTAAAATAATTTTACAACAGGCGAACTATCGAGTAAAAACTTTTAGTAAACCGGCTCAAGCCCTGCAATATTTAAAACAAAATCCAGCCGTCAGGCTGATTATATTAGACCTGGTCATGCCTGAAATAGATGGATTTGAATTTATTGCACAGTTAAGAAAATCCAAATATCTTCAAACGATTCCGGTGATAATTTATACTGCCAAGGAGTTATATGTAGAAGACTATCTCCGATTAAATGGTTCCTTTGAACAACTTCTAAAGAAAAATTCTACCGATACAGACGATCTGCTAAAAGAAATCCAATTGATTATTAACAAACAACCTTCTCCTGCCAGACCAGAATCAGATGAAACCAACGGGTCACAAGGACCGCAAATTTTGCTTGTAGAAGATAATGAAATTAACTGGCGGCTCTTTAAGACCATTCTGACCAAAGAAGGTTATAATGTTACGGTAGTCGAAGACGGTGAGCAAGCCCTGAAAGTTCTTGAACATTACCCTTTTGACCTGATCCTCATGGACATGCAAATGCCAAATATGGATGGTTACGCGGCAACCAAAATCATTCGGAGCAATCCAAAATTTAAAGACGTGCCCATTATTGCGCTAACCGCTCATGCGATGGTTGGTGATGCTGAAAAATGTTTGAAGATTGGTTGTAACGATTATCTAACCAAACCTATTGATAAGAAGCAATTTTTGCAGGTAATAAAAAAATATTTGAAAACTAAGAAATATGAAAACATACAAAATTCTCAGGACGTTGATCTAAATTTTGAAGAAGAATTTAATAAATTGAAAGAAGCTTTCATAGTCAGTTTAAATGAACGGTTAAATACATTAAAAGAAGCCTGGAAAAAGAAAGATTATAAAAAAATCGAATTCATCGGGCATGGTCTTAAAGGAAGCGGTAGTAGTTATGATTTTGATGAAGTTTCAAATCTGGGAAAGGAATTGGAACGAGCCGCCATAGTTAAAGACGACAAAATGATTCGTCAAAAAATCCAAGAATTTGAATCTTTCTTACAGAATATTCAGACTCCCTTTATCACAAAATAGGTTAAAAAAACAAGTCCCTTTTGCAATTAGAAACACTCAACTGACCACGAACGACTGACTCACTTAACCAAAAATTTCCTGGCCTCTGGAAGAGTAAGGAGTTTTTGGGGGCTTGGCTTTTCGATTATCTGTTTAAAGCTGTATGTGTTATTCGATTCATCCACAAAACGCCAGTACACATAAACCAGTGGATGTACTTTAAAATCTATTGGTATGAAGGTGAGAGATTCTCTTTCTCCGTTGGCTGGAATACGTTGCCGTTCATCGGTTGGGACTAAATTTTCCCGATCCACGAAGGTGGTAAGAACCCCTTTCCCCTGAGCAATTAATTCACCACGAGTACCATCGGCATTGATGGCATAAGCGGCCGCTTCTGGATGTCCTCGCCAGTCATTTTCTGAATTGTTTCTGGCAACGGCAAAAAGCAAAATCCCGGATTCGCCAGTCCAGGGAATTTCTGGGGCTCCAATTAAAAGTACCCCGGAGTAAGATAGGGCACTTGTCCCAACCGTTTGCGGATTAAAATTATTGGGAAGCATCCCGGGGTCTTTATTGCAGGCAAATAAAATAACAGCCATCCCCAGAATCACCTGACCAGACCATTTATTTTTATTGTTGAAAAACATGTTATTACTCCTTTAAATTTAAAACCACCATGAATTATTTCGATTATTAAATTCT
>CAZMEG010000045.1:0-6960 GCA_964565205.1 uncultured Cytophagia bacterium | reverse complement strand
GGTTTCATTAATTACAACCATAGAGTGTTTTAATTCCATATATTTCTTACTTGATTTTTTGAGCCGGTATATCTACCTTTTTATATGCAAAATATTTATTTTATTTCTGATGCGCATCTTGGATCCGAGGCCAAAGATAAAGAACTGGCTAAAATTGAACTTTTACTGAATTTTTTAGATTTTGTTCGTCAGCAAGCGGACATTCTTTATATTGTTGGGGATCTTTTCGATTTCTGGTTTGAATATCGTCATGCCATTCCTAAAACTAGTCTGAAAATTCTCGCCAAATTGTTTCAATTGGTCGAAAAAGGTGTTCAAGTACGGTATTTTGCTGGTAATCATGACCTGTGGTTGGGAAATTTTCTGCAGCAAGAACTGGGAATCAAAATCTATCACGAACCTCTCGATGTAATTCATAACGGTTTAAAATTTTATATTGCCCACGGCGATGGGTTAGCGAAAGGCGATAGGGGATATCGCTTTCTCAAAAGAATTTTTAAGAATCGGTTAAATATTTTTTTGTACCGCTGGTTACATCCCGATGTGGGAGTGCCATTAGCCAAATTTTTTTCCAACAGAAGTCGGACGAAAGGGGAGAACCCCTTTGATGAAGATTACTGGAATCTTGCCACCTCGCTTCTGGGAAAAGGGTATGATGTGGTAATCTTTGGTCATACCCACAAACCCTTATTTAAAAGGATTGACGGGAGGTATTATATAAATCTTGGTGATTGGATAGAGAATTTTACCTACCTCCATTTAAAGCACACAACCCTTCAGCTATATCGATGGCCCTCCAGGCAGCTTTTTGAAGAATCAGCAAAACCGGAACATACGCATTATTTTAAAGTTTAAAATTCTGACCCAGTTAGAAAGGGGTAGAATTTATGAAACGTAAATATCGAGATTTTGAGGGAAACGACATACACTTCAAAAAACCTTTAATAGACTCTGAATTTAAAAGAAAACTCAAAATTATCGGTGCCGCACTGGCTATCTTTTTTATTTCCACGGGCATTTATATTTATTTCATCACCCGCGGCTTACCTTCATTACGCCAGCTCGAAGAATATCGCCCCAAATTAGCCTCGAAAGTATACTCGGCTGACATGAAATTGATTTATGAATACTATGAACAAAAGCGTAGTTATGTGCCCCTGGAGGAAATTCCTAAAGCCCTTAAACAGGCGGTTATTGCTACTGAAGATCGTCGATTTTACAAGCACTGGGGCATGGATTTGCGCAGGTTTGCCCAGGCATTTTTTATTAATTTAAAAAGCCTGAGCTTTAGCCAGGGGGCCAGTACCCTTACCCAGCAACTGGCCCGCCAGCTTTATTTGACTACTGAAAGAACCATTACTCGCAAAATAAGAGAAATTTTCACCGCCATCCAGATTGAACGTACTTACACGAAAGACGAAATTCTTGAAATGTATTTAAACCACATGTACTTTGGACATGGAGCTTATGGCGTCGAATCGGCAGCCCAGATTTATTTTGGTAAAAAATTAAATGAACTTACTATTGATGAATGCGCGTTACTGGTGGGTTTACTCAAGGGACCGGGTTATTATTCTCCCCTAAGGCATCCGGACCGGGCTTTACGTCGAAGAAATCTTGTTCTGCACAGTATGAAAGAGCTTCATTTTATTACCGAAGATCAATACAATGAACTGATCGCCAAACCTCTGGACCTTTCAAAGGGCAAAAAAAATGCAGCTTATGGTCTGGCTCCTTATTTTACCGAGTATATAAGACAAATTTTGCAGAAAAAATATGGAAACCGTCTTTACACTGATGGTCTGTCGATTTATACAACCCTGGATTCCAGAGCACAGGCCTGTGCCGAGGCGGCTATGAAGAAACAATTGAAATCTTTGCAACAATCGGTACGCAAGTATTATTATAATGAAAAAAGATTTCCGGACCTTTTGACCGAAGAAGAACGCCGTACTTTAAATATAAAAGAAGTGTTAAGGGACACGACCTTTGTAGATTCGCTCATTAATACGCGGGCTGCTGTACAGTGTGCTCTGGTTTCCATCGATCCCCGTAATGGACATATTTTAGCCTTTATTGGTGGGCGAGACTTCGATGAATCGAAATTTAATCGAGCGGTGATGGCAAGACGTCAACCTGGTTCAGCATTTAAGCCGTTTGTGTACACGGTTGCCATAGATAATGGATATCCCACCACCCAGGAGGAACTCAACCAGCCGGTGGTGGTATTTTTACCCGATGGGACTCGCTGGTCACCGAAAAATTATGATGGTAGTCTGGGAGGACCCACCACATTCAGGGAAGCTTTACGGCGTTCATTAAACCTGGTAACCGTGCGGGTTTTGCAAAATCTCATTCGCAAGCCCTCCCTGGTGGTGGAATACGCGCACAAGATGGGCATAAAATCTCATCTTGATCCTGTGGATGCCATTGCCCTTGGCGCTTCGGATGTCACTCCTCTGGAAATCACTTCTGCCTACGGTGTTTTTGCCAATGGTGGCGTTCGGGTTGAGCCCATGGCTATACTTAGAGTGGAAGATCAAAATGGTAATGTTCTGGAGGAAAATTATCCCAAACGGCAGGAGGTTTTACGCAAACAAACGGCCTATATCATGACCGATCTTTTGCAAACCGTAATTAATCGTGGAACGGGTGCGAGAGCTCGATACATGTATCACTTTTATCCGCCCGCTGCCGGTAAAACCGGTACCACCAACGATTACAGCGATGCCTGGTTTATTGGTTTCACCCCGTTGGTGGTCACCGGCGTGTGGGTAGGTATCGATGATTACACCATCAGTCTGGGGAAAGGGCAAACCGGGTCGCGGGCAGCTCTGCCGATCTGGGCGAACTATATGAAATGTTTATATGATACTTTAAATCTACCCCCGGTTAAGTTTGAGATGCCCGAAGGTGTAGTCAGGGTTAAAATTTGTGCAGACACTAAAAAACTGGCCAATGACATTTGCCCAAACAAAATTGACGAAGTATTTGAAACAAAGTTTGCTCCCACCGAATATTGTGATAAGCATGTTAACCTTTTCTCACCAAACAGAAATAAAAGGAAAAAGAAAGGTAGAATTCGGTTTTAAGTGAAAGCCCTTATTTAATTCACAAACTTTGAGAATGCCAAGGTAAATCCCAATTAAACAAATCCCAAATCCCAGAGTGAAAGTCGGATTTTGTTGATCGGGATTGGGGGATTCTTGATTAGGTTAGGTCATCAACTTTTGTGATGCCCTATTTTATCGTTTAACAATTTGAGTTTCACCCTGCTCATCGAATAAGCTGTAGATCAAAGGTGGCTTAGGTACGGGTTCGTCTTTTACAAGAAAAGCATTTTGCAGGTGGGGGCGATTGCTTTGCAAAAGCTCCTTTTGATTTGAGTACGCTACGGCTAACAGATCTCCACTTTTCACATATTCTCCAACCTTCTTTTTTAGAATAATCCCGGCGGTGTAATCGACAGGATCATCCAGTTTTGTTCTGCCACAGCCCAGATTCATTGAGATTTCACCTATGGTACGGGCATTGATTTCGGCAAGATAGCCCTCTTTTGAGGCTTGGATATTCATTTCAAATTTTGCTTTTGGGTAGGATTCGGGTTTATGAAGATAGGAGGGATCACCACCCTGAGCCTTTACTATTTGCTCGAATTTTGTAAAAGCCTTCCCGGATTCGAGAAGGTCACGAAGTGTACTTTTGGCAGTCTCCAGGTCTTTTGCCTGACCAGCGAGAAAGAGCATCATGGCTCCCAGGGTCAGAGTCACTTCCACCAGATCCTCAGGGCCGTTACCACAAAGTGTTTCAATCGCTTCGCGGGTTTCCAACCAGTTTCCTACCGCATTTCCGAGAGGTTGCTCCATATTGGTAATGACCGCAGCCGTTTTCAGGTCAAATTTCAAAGCCGTTTTTACCAGGGTTTCGGCCAGTTGCCAGGCTTTTTCTTGTTCCGGGAAAATGGCCCCTTTCCCTGCTTTAACATCCAAAACCAGAACATCGATGCCCTCGGCCAGTTTTTTACTTAAAATGCTGGCAGTGATTAAAGGAATAGATTGTACGGTACCCGTGGCATCGCGGAGCGCATACATCTTTTTATCGGCCGGGCAAATATCGCGGGTCTGACCAATGAGAGCCACACCAATTTTTGCTAATTGGTCCATAAATTGGACAGGAGTTAAATTTGTTCGAAATCCGGGAATCGATTCCAGTTTATCCAGGGTACCACCTGTATGGGCTAAAGCCCGACCCGAAATCATGGGGACAATGAGTCCGGCGGAGGCCACCAGAGGGGCCAGGACCAGCGAAACTTTATCACCCACACCACCGGTACTGTGTTTGTCGGCTTTTATGCCCGGAATTGAACGGAGGTCTAAAACCGTACCGGAATCGCGCATAATTCGGGTGAGAGTAGCGGCCTCATCAAAGCTCATGCCCTGGAAGTAGACGGCCATCAGGAAGGCTGCTACCTGGTAATCCGGGATTTGATCTTTGACATATCCTTCGATGAAAAATTGTAATTCTTCAGCGGTTAGCTCTTCACCATCCCGCTTTTTTGTAATGAGATTAATAGGATTCATGTGAAGTGGTAACTTTTTGTTGTGAGGTTGCACCGACAATGGCCACACTGGCTGAGGCTCCGATACGCGTAGCACCGGCTTCCACCATCTTCACAGCCTGTTCATAGTCGCGAATCCCGCCTGCTGCTTTCACTCCCATCTCACTGCCCACAACCCTTCTCATCAATGCCACATCCCCAAGCGTAGCTCCCGCTTTGCCAAAGCCGGTGGAAGTTTTTACAAAATTAGCTCCGGCCAGCTTGGCCAGGACGCACCCTTTAATTTTTTCTTCATCCGACAAATAACAGGTTTCCAGAATGACCTTTACAATGCCCCGCCGCCCGGTAGCTTCAACCACGCCACGAATGTCATCTTCAACGTAGTGGTAATCACCGGATTTCAAACGACCGATGTTTATGACCATGTCGATTTCATCGGCTCCATCTTCTATGGATTTTTGGGTTTCAAAGCTTTTGGTTTCTATGGTATTCGCCCCAAGTGGGAACCCCACAACCGTGCAAACTTTTACTCCCGATCCTCGTACCAGTTCACGGCACAGACGCACCCAGGTGGGATTCACACACACCGAGGCAAAGCCAAATCGAACCGCCTCCTCACACAATTTTTCGATTTGCGCTTGCGTGGCTTCCGGTTTTAAAAGAGTATGATCAATGAGTTTTGCCAGCTCCTTTTTTAATGGACCAAGTTCAGGTCCGGCCCCTACGCGGTTAGCTCCATTGTTTATAAAACTTTCCACAACCTGACTGCGACACTCGGGGCATACCCAGCACCAGTTACAGGAAGGTGTGGTTAAACCTTTCGATGGTCCTTGTGCAGGTCCCATCATTTCTGTTACCACTCTGTCAATGAGTTGATCGATATTCATTGGATCATTTTAATTTTTCAAAAACATCTATTCCGTCAATGACGGCCACCACAACGGCCTGTACAGGAATTTCTTCGTCCTCAAGCAAAATGCGCGCCGATCCCCCTTCTTTATTTACCAGAACCAGATCGCCTTCGCCCGCATCGACTTTATCCAGGGCAATCATGGAGGTCCCAACAGGCGTTTTACCATCCAGGTCTACGGGCTGCACAATCAATAATTTATAGCCATCAAAGTGAGGATTTTTCTGGGTGGAAATTACATCACCCACGACACGCGAAATAATCATTATTTAATCCAACGCCTCAATTTGTTTAATCATTTCGTTAACAAGTGATTGACTTTCTTCCAGAGTGGGAGCCTCCGCTATCACTCGAATAATGGGCTCTGTATTGGATGGTCTTACGTGAATCCAGGAGTTTTTTCGATTAATTTTAATACCGTCGGTAAAATCCAGGTCCTCATTAGCATAGATTTGTTGAAGTCTTTCAACCACCTCGCTGCGGGAAATGTTTTTTAGCTCCACTTTTCCTTTCGTAATTTCATATTTTGGCAGGCTCGCATTTAATGAATCGATACTTTGACCACTTTCGGCTAAGAGTTGCAGGATCAACGTCATACCCACCAGAGCATCACGTCCCAAATGTACATCGGCTAAGATGACACCACCATTCCCTTCACCCCCGATCACTGCACCGATTTCTCGCATCTTTTTGGCTACGTGAATTTCACCCACGGGGGTGCGAACAACCGGTACCCCGTATTCCCTGGCTATAGATTCTGTTACCAGAGAAGTGGAGGCATTCATCACTACAGGTCCCGGTTTTTTGCTCGACATAAATTTCACCGCCAGAGCCAGAGTTTTTTCTTCGCCGATAGGCTGTCCGGATTCCGAAACAATAGCCAGTCGATCACCATCCGGATCCAGGGCAAAACCCAGATCAGCTTTCTCCGATAGAACAGCCTGGCTGAGTTGGGTTAAATTTTCCGGCAGAGGCTCGGGATTTCTCGGGAAAAGACCGGTGGGTTTACAATTTAATAGTACTGTCTCACAGCCTAATTTTTGCAATAGGGAGGGAACAACCACAGTACCGGCTCCACACACACAATCCACAACTACTTTGAAGTGGTACTTTTTGATGAGTTGAGGCTGGATGTAGTCAAGCGTTAAAATCGCAGTAATATGGTCTTCAATGGCATTCTGGTATTCAGACAATTGGCCTATTTTGTTCCAGTTAGCAAGATTCTGGTTACTTTCCCGTATTTTTAAAACCTGCTGACCCTGTTCAGCATCGAGGAAGAGCCCATCCGAACTGATGAGCTTCAAACCATTCCATTCGATTGGATTGTGACTGGCGGTAATCATTATGCCGCCGGCCGCCTGTATATTTTCTACGCAAAGCTGGGTGGTTGGGGTAGGGGAAATGTCGATATCCACCACATCGCAACCAACAGCCAGCAAACCGGAGATGACCGCGTGTTTCAACATCTCACCCGTGACTCTGGAATCTCTTC
>CAZMEG010000044.1:12543-13189 GCA_964565205.1 uncultured Cytophagia bacterium | reverse complement strand
AATATTCAATTGCCTCACCTCCTTTAGAATATTTGTAATAACAACCACCAATCCTGGCCAGCTTTTCAAAACCTGGCCAGACTGTCGAAAAAGTCTAAGGCGAAGGCATCTCGCCGAGTTCTTTCAACAATTTAATACCTGTAAGTCCTCGGCGCGGACGCCTTCGGACTAGTTTTTTAAATTTTCGACAGTCTCGGCAGGATTAACCCACTTTCGTTCATTCATGGCAAGGGGCTGCCTCTTTGACAGCCCCTGCCCTCAGAATTCAATTTTTTAATAGAAAACTTAGTTATTTAATTTTGAATGCTACAAAGAATCGAGCCGATTTCCGCAGAGCGTAAATCAAAACCGTGTCTCCGGATTTCAAATTATCGATGATACGGGAAAATTCCCTCACATTGGTTACCCGATGACGATTTACTTCTTTAATCAAATCACCTTCTCGCAAACCGGCCGCAAAGGCTTCGCTGGATGGATCAATGTTGGTGACTACCACGCCCTTTTCACTGGGATCCAGACCCAGGCGATCCGCTAACTGTCGATCCAGGTTTTGCACGTTAAATCCTAATTTTTCCATGAGAGAATGACGTGCCTGCGGTGTGGCTTCTTCTTCCGGCAATTCACCCAGTTTCACCTCGATGCTCTT
>CAZMEG010000044.1:0-12533 GCA_964565205.1 uncultured Cytophagia bacterium | reverse complement strand
TTTCTTTGCCATCGCGATAGATGGTTAGCTCAACTGTTGAGCCCGGTGCCCGACTGGCAATGTCATTACGCAATTCGGTGCTATTTTTCACCGGTTTGCCATCGAGTTTGACAATCACATCTCCCGGTTTGAGTCCGGCCTTAGCGGCTGGTCCGTCCTTGACCACATCGGCTACCAGGGCTCCCTGGGTGAAGGGTAAATTCATCGCCTGAGCCATGGTTTCATCCACATTCTGGATGTAGATGCCCAGCCAGCCACGTACTACCTTACCGTGCTTGATCAGGGCTTCCATCACTGCCCGCGCCATGTTTATGGGAACCGCAAAGCCAATGCCCTGGAAACCGCCGGTTTGGGTGGCAATCGCAGTGTTGATGCCCACCAGCTTGCCTTCCAGATTAATCAGAGCTCCGCCGGAGTTGCCCGGATTGATGGCCGCATCGGTCTGGATAAAATCTTCATAATCTGCCAGGCGCAGATTAGAACGCCCCTTGGCACTCACAATTCCCGCGGTTACCGTATGGGCCAGATTTTCACTCAATGGGCTGCCGATGGCCATCACCCATTCTCCTACATGCAGTTTATCGGAATCACCAAATTGTAGTGGTGTGAGATTATCGGCTTTTACCTTAACAACTGCGACGTCGGTTTTGGCATCTGTGCCGACAATTTTGGCATCGAGTTTTTTGCCACCCAGAAACATCACTTTCACCTTATCTGCCTGACGCACCACATGATTGTTGGTTAAGATGTAGCCATCTTTACTGACAATGACTCCTGAACCAAGTCCACGCAGATGTCGTTCTTGCTCAGGTGCCTGGAAAAACCTGCGGAAGAAATCGTCACCGAAAAATTCCCGAAACGGGTCGGAAAAGAATGGACCCGCAAACGGTCCGCCCTGCGTCTTGATTACTTTATCTGTTAGAATCGTCACCACGCTTTTTTGCGCATTCTCGGCAATAGCAATGAAGGTATTATTCAATTCACGGATGACGTCTGAATTATAACCGGGTAGAGGAGTATTAATGGACACTTCCGGTGTCGGTAATTCTGCACGACTATTGGGCAACCATCCCAGTTGCATAACGGCCAGCCCACCGATTAAAATTCCGGCCAGCAAAATTAGGAAAATATGAATTTTTTTGATCTTCATAGCACTATCCTCCTTCTTAAGGTTTTAATTGCTGGTTTCACAAAATTTAGAAATTATTTACAAAAGCACCTTAAAATTAATTTCCATACCTTTTACATTTTAAACTCACCTCCTCAATCCCGAGGCTGTTCAAAAACCCGCTGTCAGGGACAGCATCTGAGCCATATATTATCTTTTTAGACTGTTACTCGCTTATTTTTGATTTTTGAAATAAAATAAGTGATCATCCCAATTATCAATGTAATTACTACCAGGGGCCACATCACATATGTTAAAGCTAAGACAGCGATAACTACCGGGATCAAAAACATGGCAACTATCATATGTTTGAGCGTATCGTTCATCTACCTCACCTCCGTGCGAATTCATTTTATGAAGCGGGTAACGGATTCAACCTCGATAAGATATCCATTAATTCTTTGCGGTGACGCCGTTCTTCTTCACCTATTTTCATTAGCAACTCTTTTAGATCTTTGTGCCCTGCATCTTCAGCCAGATATGCCGTATTTATGTATTCAATATATTCATCTTTTTCTTCTTCGAGTAACTTAAGCAGATCAATTGTTGAGGTGAATTGTTGCTTCTGGCGCTGGTTTCTTAATTCTACAGCGTGGTCAGGTAAAGTACCGCCAAGTTTCTGAATTTTGTCTGCTAACAATTCTGCATGTTGTTTTTCTGATTGGGCAATGTCCAGTAGCTTTTTACGCAAATGGTTGTAAGGGATTCGAGCGCTTTCTTTCTCAAGAAGTTCGCTGATGCTTTTTTCTTCAAAATAATCCCGTTGTAAGGCTTCCAGTAACTGCTTTTCGATCTGATTGTCCAAATTTAACTTACTGACCAGCTTTTTCCATCCCGTTTCGAGCTTTTGTAACAACTTTTCCATGGTTCTCTCCTTTTTCCAATTTTGTTTTACTTTTCCACCCTCGGGGATTGTTTCGCACTCTGTTTGAGGGGCTTTTCTTTCTCAACGGGGCGTGGCCCCAAAATTTTAATAATATCCTCTTCATTTATAACTTCTTTATCCAGAAGGGTATGGGCCATCTCTTCCAGTTTATCCCGTTTTTCTCTCAGTAAGCGCTTCGCGTCTTCATAACAGGTTTGAATGATTTCCAGAACCTCTTCGTCGATCATCTGTTCGATTTTTTCAGAACGTCGTGGGGTATAGGGACCCTGCCCCAGGAATCCATCCTGATTTTTTTCAACAAGAGAAAGATTGGGTACGCGTTTGCTCATTCCATAAATGATGATCATATTACGAGCTATCTGTGCGACTTTTTCCAGATCGTTGGAAGCACCGGTGGAAATTTCACCAAACACTATTTCTTCTGCGGCTCGACCTCCCAGCAAACCCTTAATTTTACCCAGGAGTTCGCTGCGTGACATAAGGTAGCGATCTTCCAGGGGTGTCTGTAATGTGTATCCCAGGGCACCCATTCCACGGGGAACAATGGAGACCTTTTGTACAGGATCCGCACCCGGGGTAAAATGCCCCACAATAGCATGCCCCGACTCATGGTACGCCACTACTTGGCGTTCGTGCTCGTTGATGAGTTTATTCTTTTTCTCCAGCCCGGCAATGACCCTCTCGATGGCTTCCTGAAAATCGCTCATATCGATTTTTTCTTTTCCCTTTCGTGAAGCCAACAGGGCCGCTTCATTACAAACATTGGCAATCTCGGCTCCGGCAAATCCGGGGGTCTGGGCAGCCAGTTTGCGCAGGTCCACATCCTCAGCCAGCTTGAGACGGCGGGTGTGAACCTTAAAGATGGCCACTCTGCCATTCAAGTCGGGCCGATCCACCAGAATCTGCCGATCAAATCTTCCGGGTCGCAAAAGCGCCGGATCGAGAACATCGGGTCGGTTGGTGGCGGCCATGATGATGATGCCGATGCTGGCATCGAAACCATCCATTTCCACCAGCAATTGATTGAGGGTATTTTCCCGCTCGTCATGTCCGCCTACATAAACTCCGTGCCCGCGACTCTTACCAATGGCATCGATTTCATCTATGAAAATGATGCAGGGGGCCTTGGCTTTGGCTTCTGCAAAAAGATCACGCACCCGCGCAGCTCCCACACCTACGAACATTTCCACAAAATCGGAGCCACTCAGACTGAAGAAAGGCACACCGGCTTCACCAGCTACCGCTCTTGCCAGGAGCGTCTTACCGGTGCCCGGAGGGCCCACCAGCAGCACGCCTTTGGGTAATTTTGCGCCCAGACGTGTGTATTTGGCCGGATTTTTCAAAAACTGGACAATCTCTTTCACTTCCTCGACGGCCTCATCGATGCCGGCTACATCTTTAAAGGTTACCCGATTTTTGGGGTCCACCTCATAAATTTTAGCTTTATTTTTACCGATATTGAGCACATTGGGACCGGCACCCATCCGGCGAAAAATAAATCCCCAGATGAGCACAAACACAATAAAGGGTAAAATCCAGTTGAGGAAAAAGCTGGTAAGCCAGTTGGAATTAAATTTTCCCCGGTAATCCACTCCATATTTTTGCAAATCCTCAATAAGTTTATTATCATCCAGTCGCACAACATAAAACTGACGCTGACGCAGTTGCTCGTATTGTTGCATTTTCACCCGCCAGGGGGTGCTGGGTAGAAACGGTAAAATGCCTGGCGATTTTTTTGCCTCTTCTCCGGCTACTTTTGTGGTATCTCCCTTGGTTTTCAACATCCCATAAATTTTATCCCGGGTAATCACCACTTTTTCAATCTCTCCATTTGCCAGATGGTCACGAAATTCTTTGTAGGAAATTTCTCTCACCCCGGAACCTGAGAAGAAAAGCCACTGGGCGATTAAAATTAATATGAAAACAATCAAATAATACCATAACGAAAATTTGGTCCTTTTTTCCATAGTTTTATCCTTTATTTTTAACTTCCATGGCTTCTGCAGCCTTACGTTCCAGGCTACGTGTTTCTTTAACCGAGGCTTTTTTCTTTACTTTTTCAGCCAAAGCCACATCCAGTACCTGATCCATAGTTTCCACAAAAATAAACTTCAAATCTTTTTTTACATGCTCAGGTACCTCTTCCAGATCCCGTTCGTTTTCTTTGGGTAAAATAACGGTTTTAATGCCAGCCCGATGAGCCGCCAGAACTTTATCACGGATGCCTCCTACCGGCAGTACTTTACCGCGCAAGGTGATCTCACCGGTCATAGCCACATCTTTCCGCACCCGTTTTTTAGTCAAAACGGAAACCAGGGCAGTGGTAATGGTGATACCCGCCGAAGGACCATCCTTGGGTACGGCCCCTTCAGGCACATGAATATGCACATCCCATTTTTTGTGAAAATCTTCCGGCAATCCCAGCTCTTTAGAACGCGCACGCACGTAGGTCATGGCTGCCTCGGCGGATTCCTTCATAACCTCACCCAAACGACCGGTAAGATGGAGGTTCCCTGAACCAGGCATGGCAGCCGCCTCCACAAACAGGATATCGCCTCCGGTTGGTGTCCAGGCAAGCCCTACCACCACACCCACTTCGTCTCCCTTTTCGGCTTCTTCATAAAAGAATTTTTCAGGACCGAGAATCTCACGCACTTCTTTTGGGGTGATTTTTAGAGGTGTTTTCACACCGGTGGCAATTTTACGTGCCGATTTACGACAGATGGCTGCGATGTTGCGTTCCAGATTCCTCAAGCCGGCCTCGCGGGTGTAATTACGAATGATTTTGACAATAGCCTCTTTTTCAAATTTTACATCCTCAGGTTTCAGACCATGTTCTTTCAATTGCTTGGGAATGAGAAACCGCTGAGCAATTTCGATTTTGTCCGGTTCGATATATCCCGGTAATTCCAGCACTTCCATACGATCCAGCAATGGCTGCGGAATGGTGTGCGTAGAGTTGGCGGTGGCAATAAACAATACTTTGGACAGATCAAAAGGTAAATCCAGGTAATGATCCACAAAGTTATTGTTTTGCTCCGGGTCCAGCACTTCCAGTAAAGCCGAAGCCGGGTCCCCGTGATAATCAAAAGAAAGTTTGTCGATCTCATCCAGCATCATCACCGGATTGTTGGAGCCGGCACGACGCAGACTTTGAATAATGCGTCCGGGTAAAGCGCCGATATAAGTACGCCGGTGACCACGAATTTCGGCTTCATCTCGAATCCCACCCAGGGACATGCGGACAAATTTACGTTCCAGTGCTCGTGCAATGGATTTCCCCAGAGAAGTCTTACCGGTACCCGGAGGTCCCACAAAACAGAGGATAGGTCCCTTCATGTCTTTCTTTAATTTTCGCACCGCCAGATAATCGATGATGCGCTCCTTGGGTTTTTCCAGGTCATAGTGGTCCTCATCGAGAATTTTCTGGGCTCGCTCGATATCAAGATTGTCTTCGGTACTCTTGTTCCAGGGCAAATTGATGATCCAGTCCAGATAATTGCGAGATACCACATATTCTGGAGAAACCGGGGGAATTTTTGACATACGGTCCAGTTCCCGTTCGGCTTCTTTTTTAACCTCTTCGGGCAGGCCAGCTTTCTCAATTTGCTCGCGGAATTCGTTAATTTCCGCCATGTGCTCATCCGTTTCGCCCAGCTCTTTTTTGATGGCTTCCAGTTGCTGCCGCAGATAAGCTTCCCGCTGGGCCTGGTTCATCTTTTGCTGAATATCCTGCTGTATTTTGTTGCCAATTTGTAGAATTTCCAGCTCGCGGTTAAGAAAGCCGGCCAGCAATTTGAGCCGTTCGTTTACATTTAACTGTTCGAGAATTTGCTGACGCTCTTCCTTTTTTAAATTTAACTGGGAAGCCATGAAATCCACCTGCTGACTGGGGTTATCCAGATTATTGACTATAATGGAAACTTCGTTAGGCAGATATGGCGCCAGCTTGACAATTTCATGAAATTGACCCAGAGTGTTGCGAAGCAAGCCTTCGAATTCTATGTTGCGATCGAGAGTTTCTTCCAGTACCTCAATGTCCGCCATTAAATAGGGATCGCTTTGCACCAGCTCTTTAATTGCGATGCGTTTTAATCCCTGCAGAAATACCTGCATGGAGCCATCAGGCATGCGCAACATGCGCAAAATCATAGCCGCCGTGCCGATGTTGTAGGTATCCGATGATTTCAGATCTTTATTTTCGCCCTTTAATGTGAAAACGCCGATAATTTTATCTACAGAAACCGCGTCTTCGATTAATTTCTTTAAATGCTCTGCCGAGACCACCATTGGTAAAAGCATGTAAGGGTAAAGTACACCATCCGCGAATGGTAAAATGCGCAGACGCGGAGGGATTTGCGGCATGGGCGGCTGCGATGATGTTTCGGGTTTTGGCGTTATTAAATCCATGGTTTTGTCTCCTACTCTATTTCTATTTCACGATAACGACTTTTTGGTGTTTGTTTGGGAATGGTAATTTCCAGCAAACCATTTTTATAATTTGCCTGGATTCCTTCCGAATTTACAGCTACCGGCAATTCAATGCTGCGAGAAAAGGGACCAAAGGTTATTTCCATGTGCTGACATTTGGTGGTTGCCACGGTGTCGGTGGGCTTTTTTTCCCCCTGGATGATTAAGGTTTTTCCCTGCACGGTTAAATTCAGATCTTTAGGCTCCACTCCAGGCAGTTCCACCAGCAAGATGTAACGATCTTCTTCCTCGTACAAATTAATCTGCGGTACCCAAGCCGTGGTGGCGAAACCCACCGGAGTCTTGGTTAAATTTTGCAGGTGATTGAAAAACTTATTGATTTCTCCCTGTAACCTGGAAAACTCATCATAAAATTTTGGGTCCATGGTTCTTGCCCTTCCTTTTAGGTTATGATCAAATAAAAGCCTTTTCCTCACTCATTGAAGTTTTACTTCCATTTCAATCCTATTCTTATCTTATAAAGCTTCTCCTTCCCTGGCAGATTAATAACCGGGATGAGAGTAGAGACCTCGTCCGTTGAGATCCCTCCTCCCATCCACCGATAACATCTTAACTAACGGTTTCTGCTTCAAATGTTGCCGCGACGACTTTTTCTTTATCTTTCTCAAACACTAATTGATTATTTTTGGCATCAATTTTAACAAAATCACCTGGATTAAATTGACCTTCCAGAATCTTTACTGCTAAAGCGTTTACAATTTCTCTCTGTAAGATTCGTTTCAATGGCCGCGCCCCGAAAACCGGGTCGTAACCTTTGTCAGCCAGATAATCCCGGGCATTGTCAGTTAATTCAGCATCCAGTCCCTGACGACGCAATGCCTTACGCACCATGCGTTGAAACTGTATATCCACGATGCGGTGGATATGGTCGCGTGTCAACGGATGGAAGACAATGATCTCATCCACTCGATTGAGGAATTCCGGACGAAGGCTCTTTTGTAATAATTGCAAAACTTCATTTCGGGTACGTTGATAAATTTGTTCGCGGTTCTCATCGGTTATGTCCTTGAACCGCTCCATAATCAATTCAGCTCCAAGGTTAGAGGTCATGATGATGATGGTATTCTTGAAATTCACCACGTGCCCCTGACTGTCGGTCAAACGACCCTCATCCAGAACTTGCAAAAGAATGTTAAATACTTCAGGATGAGCCTTTTCGATTTCATCCAGCAAAATCACCGAATAGGGACGACGGCGCACGGCTTCGGTCAACTGTCCGCCTTCTTCATAGCCCACATAGCCCGGAGGGGCACCAATCAATCGTGATACATTGAACTGCTCCATGTATTCAGACATATCCAGGCGAATCATGGCGTTTTCATCGTCGAACATGAATTCGGCCAGAGCGCGGGCGAGCTCGGTTTTTCCCACACCTGTGGGTCCAAGGAAGATGAACGAACCGATGGGTCGATTCTCCTCGCTGAGACCAGCGCGAGCTCGCAACACCGCGTTGGCCACAGCTTCGATGGCCTCATCCTGACCCACTACCCGCTGACGCAGACGCTCGGGCATCTTCAACAATTTTTCGCGCTCCGATTCCAGCATCCGGGCCACCGGGATTCCTGTCCAGCGTGAAACGATTTCGGCAATATCCTCTTCGGTAACTTCTTCCTTGAGCAGGGAACCTTCTTTATGAATTTCATCCAGCTTCTGATTGAGCTCTTTCAGTTGTTTTTCCAGTTCCACCAGACGACCGTAGCGCAGTTCTGCAGCTTTGTTGTAATCACCTTCACGTTCGGCCTTTTCTGCCAGCAGGCGGGTTTCTTCAATTTGTTCCTTTACGGCGCGAATCTGTTTAATGGTCTCTTTTTCTACCTGCCAGCGAGCTTTCAATTGAGCCGATTTTTCTTTCAAATCACTCAATTCTTTTTTCAATTTTTCCAGGCGTTCCTTGGAAGCAGCATCTTTTTCTTTCTTCAAAGCCACCTGTTCAATTTCCAGTTGCTTAATCCGGCGCTCAATTTCATCAATCTCTTCCGGCATGGAGTCAATCTCCGTCCGCAATTTGGCAGCGGCTTCATCGATCAAATCGATGGCTTTGTCAGGTAAGAAGCGCTCACTGATGTAACGATGAGAAAGCGTAGCGGCAGCAACGATAGCAGAATCGGCGATGCGAACTCCGTGGTGTACCTCGTAACGTTCTTTTAAACCACGCAAAATAGAGATGGTTTCTTCAACTGAAGGTTCGTCCACCAGCACCGGCTGGAAACGGCGTTCCAGGGCTTTATCCTTTTCAATGTATTTGCGATACTCATCCAGAGTTGTGGCGCCAATCATGTGCAACTCACCACGCGCCAGCATGGGTTTGATCATATTACCGGCATCTACAGCCCCTTCAGCGGCGCCGGCGCCTACGATGGTGTGCAGCTCATCCACAAAAAGAATGATCTGCCCTTCAGATTCTTCGATTTCACGCAGAACAGCTTTCAGCCGCTCTTCAAATTCGCCACGATATTTGGTACCAGCGATCAATGAACCCATATCCAACTGAATGACTCGCTTGTTCTTCAGAGATTCGGGTACATCCCCGTTAGCAATACGCTGAGCAATGCCTTCCACGATCGCCGTCTTTCCCACGCCCGGATCTCCTACCAGAACCGGATTGTTCTTGGTTCTGCGCGAGAGCACCTGAATGCAGCGTCGAATTTCCTCATCTCGACCAATTACCGGATCCAGTTTTCCACGTCGGGCCAAATCGGTTAAATCTCGACCATAGCGTTCCAGAGCCTGATATTTTTCCTCTGGATTCTGATCGGTGATTCTCTGGGTTCCACGAATCTCCTTCAATACTTTGTAAATGTTATCTTTTGTCACCCCTTGCTGATTCAGGATGTTTGCTGAGGGGCTACCCTTTTCATCGGCGATGGCAATGAGCAAATGTTCGGTACTCAAATACTCATCTTTAAGCTGGCGCATCTCCTGCATAGCGGCATTGATGATATTATTAAAGCGCTGCGAAATATAAACGGTGCCCACTGCTCCTGGTCCGGAGACGCGCGGAATCTTTTTAATTTCTGCATCCACACGATCTAAAATTAAGGGTACATTGGCACCTAACTTTTTCAAAATAGCCACCGGTACACCTTCTGAATCTTCCAGTAAAGCCTTCAGAACATGCTCAACTTCAATCTGCTGGTGACCAGAGTCAGCCGCAATTTGCTGGGCCCGGCTAACCGCCTCTTGAGCCTTTAAAGTAAATTTATCTAATGTCATTGTTTATCATCTCCTTTTCAATTTTATTTTCGATTAAATAGATCATGTCAATTCGCCCTCTTCCTCCCCAACTAATATTTTTGCTCGCAAAATTCTTTCCTCAACGGAAATCTCTAACGGAATCTTCTTGATGGAACGGTACATCTCACGAACTTTTTCAATAGCCATGGGTACTTCATCCACAGCCAATTTCATGCTCAATTCTTCTTCAGCTTTTTCTACCAATTTTTGAATTTCTTTAACAGGTTTTTGCAATACCAGACTGGCTTCTTCCAGACCATAACCTTCAATATTCACCAGCGTAAAAGCAGTCCGTTGATCCTCCGGCAGTTCACTCAAATGTTGATATAGCAGATGTTGTAATTCTTCACTTTCCACAACCTGTTCAGGTGTTAAAGCCGTGGGATCTTCGATCAAATCTTCCAGTTTTAATGCTTCATCCGGTTCATAAAAATACAGGATTTCTTCACCAAGGGTCGAGACCTCTTCGGGTTCTGGTAAAGTGTCGGCAGAAACATCAATGGAAATCCTATGCGTGCGAGTTCTCTCCACATCTTTTGCAAATTCTCTGACCACAACAATGACTTCTCGCACCAATTCATGCTCAATATCCCGTTGCGTTTTTTCTCTGGAAAATCGTTCGTAAACGCGCAGGATAGCTTCATCCACCACATCGGCTGGAATGATTTCGCCGGGTTCGAGAGTACCCGTCAACTGATAATGAAGCAATTCATGACGAGCAATTCGATATAAAGATTTGATTTTTTGTTTTAGTGCCTCGTTAAATAAAGATTTCCAATCTTCAACGTGTTCGGGCAAAGCTTCAAAAAAAACCTTTCTCGTTGTAGCCTTTTTAGAACGCAGGGATTTATTTACTTTTAATCGATATTTTTCAAATTCTTTGATTAGTGCCTCATAGGCTTCATCAAAGGCTTCCACCGGATCACGAGCACTCTTTTTTACAGCCAGCAATTTATGTAATACCCTTAACTCCAGTAAGCACTCGTATAAATCTTTCTTTTCGTTTTTGCTGATATGAATTCTTAAATGGCTGGTTTCAGGATGGTACCTTTTAAGACGTTTTTCCAGCTTCTCAATTTTACGATCAATTACCTTCTGAACTTCTGGTGTTATCTGAAGACCCTCCTGTAAAATATCAACTTTCATTGTTCTCACCTTCCTCGTTGATCTTAATTTCTACAGGTTCCTGTTTAGATTCTTTAGCCTCAAACTTGCCTACGGCCACTTTAGCATGACGCAAAATTTTCCTACCACGCTTGTAACCATATTCAATGACCTGCACGACTTTACCATCTAATTCAGGATCTTCCACAGGTTGATGTAATACAGCTTCGTGCTCATGATGATCAAAGTTTTGACCTTTTGGATTAATAATGGTAATGAGATTGCGATCCAGCCATTGTTGCCATTTTTTTTGAATGGCTTCCACCGCTTCGATGACCTGGTGGGGTTCCATTTTATGATTTTTCATTCGAAGAAATTCATCATAAATAGTAAGAATATCTTGTAAACAACGGTCTTCGGCTTGAACACGTACCTGTGCCCATTCTGTTTCCACTCTTTTTTTGTAATTGGCATAATCGGCCGCCAGTCTCTTATATTTGTCTTCGCATTCATGTAGTGCTTGTTCAAGTTTCTGAATGGTATCCCGTTCCTCCTCGGGTTGAGATTGATTGTTTTGTTCGCTCATTTGGTCGCCTTCGAATCCTTTTGGTTTTTCTAGGTCTTCATTATTTATTTTCATCATAAATTTTCCACCTCCCAAACTTTTTCAAAAAATATAGTATTTAATTTATGGTTCCCAGAACTCCTGAACCCATTGATTATAGGCACTTCGCAGCTTCCTGAATTTTAACGCCAATCCCAGAAAAAGTGCACCATTAAATAATAGAAAGATTCCGACCAGATAAGCGAGAAGTTCTGGAAATATGAAAATCAAAATAGAAGCAACTATCAAACTTACTCCTATAACAGCATACAGTTTCCAGGGTCCAACCAGATAATCGGTTAAGTTATCGTAAAATATGATAGATCGAAACATCTTGCCTCCTTTATTTATTTTGTTATTGCACAAAAAAGGCTCTTTAGTGATTTGTGCCCCCATCCTTGAGCACTACTCACCAAAGAGCCTTTGAAATCCTTAAAAGCTGCGGGATTAAACCCGCAGCCAGGAAGATTGATTAACGAATTTCAATGGCCTTTGGTTTGGCTTCTTCTTTTTTCTTCAAAGTCACAGTCAGCACACCGTCCTTGTACTCGGCATTTACATTATTCTCATCAATGGTGCTCGGGAGCACAAAGGAACGCTGAAAATTACCATAGTATCTTTCCAGCATATGATAATCTTCCCGTTTCTCCGAACCGACACGCTTTCTCTCACCACGGATGGTCAGGGTGTTATTATCAATGGTCAGATGAATATCATTTTTGCTAACCCCGGGTATATCCATCCGGATGATGAAAGCCTCGTCGGTCTCCTCAATATCGGCCATGGGCTGCCAGGGCATAAGTTCCATATCACGTAATTCAAACAACGAAGGAGTCCGGAAGAAACGTGATATGGTATTACGCCACATTTCATCAAACCAGCGATCAATTTGAGATAAAGGACGTTCAACAGCACGAGATTCACGAGTTACTGCCATATTCCCAACCTCCTTTCTTTTTTTTATTTTTTTCGCACTTTGTTTTAACAAACACTGTGCCAAAAATTATTACCCATAATAATTCATTAAAAAATAATAAATTATATTG
>CAZMEG010000043.1:0-13235 GCA_964565205.1 uncultured Cytophagia bacterium | reverse complement strand
AATTAAAGTCCCCCTCTCTTGGCTCAAGAGAGGGGGATTTAGGGGGTGAGTTTGAAGAATGTACAGATTATATAATAAATTAAAAAAGTCAAGTGCGAAGGCGTCTCGCCGAGCTCCTGGCAACAAAATAATATCTGTTAGTCCTCGGTGAGGACACCTTCGGATTAGTTTTTTGAATTTTCATAATCCAATATTCAAAAGAGGGACAATTAACAACTAACCACAAACAACTATCCAAAACACCACTCTACTCATGCTCACAGAAACCGACTTGAAAAAAATTTTACAGCGGATAGACCGTAAAGGGTACAAAGCTTACAAGGATCTGGAAGGTAGCTACCAGTTCTCCGATTTTCAACTTTTTATCGATCATGTGCAGGGAGATCCATTTGCCAGTCCCACAAAAATTCGCCTGAGGGTTGATCAAACCCGGGCCTGTATTCCAGCAGAATTATTTAAGAACAAAATCCGACGCATCGCTCTGCAGGATTTTCTGGCCCGACAGGTACAGGAAGCTATTCGCCGATTCATCAGGGGACGAAGAGGAACAGGCAAAAGCGGCATGATTACTATCGATGCCGGCGGCCAGGAAGTTCTGGAACGCACCGCTCTCCTTGTAACACCGCAGTGGGTAGAAGCACGTCTGCAAATAGGTCTACCGGCTCAGGGGCGCTCAATTCTGTCACGCCAGACCGAACAGATGCTGTGTGGGGAAATTCCTAAAATTGTCCAAAACAGTTTACTGTGGGCTGCTCTTCCGCAAAACGATGTAAGGGATTTTGTCTGCTGTGTAGAAAATCAGGAGGCCATTCGTCAGCAATTGCAGAGCCTGGGTCTGGTAGCATTTGTGGCGGATGACTCCATCCTTCCACGTGAGAGCGGTGCCAGTGATCGACCCATGGCCAGAGACCATGCCGTACCTTTTCAAAGTCCCCAATCATTGCAGGTTACCCTGCAATTGCCCAACCCAATAAAAAGAGAGGGCCAAACAGTGCACAACATTACCGGAATGGGAATTCCAGCCGGAGTGACCCTTATTGTGGGCGGAGGCTACCATGGCAAATCAACCCTGCTTAAAGCCCTGGAACGAGGCGTCTATCCTCACATTCCCGGGGATGGCCGTGAATATGTTGTGACCCTCCCTGATGCGGTGAAAATTCGTGCTGAAGATGGCCGCAGAGTAGAACAGGTGGATATCAGTCCTTTCATCACCAATTTACCTTTTGGACAGAACACCAAAAGCTTTTGCACCGATGACGCCAGCGGCAGTACCAGTCAGGCGGCTAACATCATGGAAGCTCTGGAAGCCGGCGCTCGATTGCTTCTGGTAGATGAAGACACTTCGGCAACCAACTTCATGGTACGTGATGCCCGCATGCAGGCTCTGGTGCACAAACAATTTGAACCCATTACCCCATTTTTAGACCGGGTGCGTCAGCTCTACGAATCACTGGGAGTATCTACCATCCTGGTTATGGGCGGCTGTGGCGACTATCTGGATGTAGCTGATACGGTGATCATGATGCGCAATTACCTGCCAGTGGATATCACCGAAGAAGCCCGAAAGGTAGCGCAATCCTTGCCCACCCGGCGGCGCCAGGAAGTTTCATCTGATTTCTCGCTGAAAGTTTCCCGCATCCCTTTACCCGAAAGCTTTGACCCTTCCCGCGGTAAACGCCCCATTAAAATAGATGCCAAGGCCCTGGACCTGATCTTGTTTGGCACCGATCCCATCGACCTGCGCTATGTGGAACAACTGGTGGATATAAGCCAGACCCGGGCAGTAGGTTACGCCATAAATTTAGCATGCAAAAAATTCATGAATGGTCGTACTCCCCTGCCAGCAATTCTGGACGCTCTCGAAAACTACCTTAACGAACACGGTCTGGATGTTCTGGACCCTTTCCGGCGTGGGGAACAACATCCGGGTAACTTTGCCCGTCCACGCAGATTTGAAATTGCGGCTGCCATCAATCGATTACGGACTTTGCGTATGCATCAAACAGGAGTGGAAAAGTAAATGTCCCGCCGCAGCAAATTAGAACGCTTTCTTGAACTGCGTGCCTTCCCCAATGCTTTTGAAAAGGAAGCTCGAATCTTAAAGGGTCGGTGGAGCTTTGAATATTTCCAGAATGACCACCCTCTCATTCTGGAATTGGCCTGTGGTAAAGGTGAGTATACTTTGAATCTGGCCCGCCGTTACCCGGAGATAAATTTTATTGGCATCGACATCAAAGGCGCCCGTTTATGGAAGGGAGCTAAAACCGCTCTGGAGGAAGGACTAAAAAATGTGGCTTTTATCCGGGATTATATCGAAAATCTAACCGAATATTTTGCCAGAAATGAGGTGGATGAGATCTGGATCACCTTCCCGGAACCCCACCCAAAAAAGAGCAAAGCCGACAAACGCCTGACTTCACCACGCTTCCTGGCTCTTTACTGCCAGATTTTAAAGCCCGAGGGCATGGTACACTTGAAAACCGATGATGCCGGTCTTTATGAATACACCCTGGAAACCTTAAAATCCGGATACGGAGAAATCCTGACCGCCATTCCAGATCTGTACAACGGTCAGCCATTAAATGATCTGTTAACTATTAAAACCACCTACGAGCAGCTACATCTGGAAGCCGGGAAAAAGATAAGATATCTCAGGTTTCGAGTAGCGATGTAAATGCATTAAAATTTTGTGGAGAAGGGGTGACCCGGATTTTTGCAAAATGATAAAGAGGCTGTCTTTACTAATGTCTGCATTTTTCAATATTATAAAAAGATGCTTATGGCATGACAGCAAATTATCTACCTTTAGAAAAAAACCTCCTTAACTCTGCAAACACCTCCCTTGTAGGACCAGCCACGATTCGACACGGGGGTAGCGAATTCAGAAAAATCCTCCCGTAACTTTTTTGAATCACCCGCTTATCAAGAATCAAAATTGACCCCCGATCTGTTTTCCGACGAATTAACCGCCCAAAGCCCTGGCGAAATTTGATGGTTGCCTGGGGTACCGTATATTCCAGAAAGGCATTACCACCCCGGCGCTCAATGGCTTCCACGCGGGCTTCCACCACCGGCTCACTTGGCACGCGAAATGGCAACTTGGTGATGATCACCGACTCCAGCGCTTCCCCATGCACATCTACCCCCTCCCAGAAACTGTCTGTTGCAAAAAGCACCGAGGTAATATCCCGTTTAAATCGCTCCAGCAATCGATGTCGATTTTCTCCCCCCTGTTTTAATACATTGATTCCCAGAGCTTCGATATGGGACTTTAAGCGATTATAAATTAAATTCAAAAGACCATAGGAAGTAAATAAAACAAAAGTCCTGCCCCGGGTGATTTTTATGGAACGCAAAATTAAATCTGAGATTACCTCAACATATTTTTTGTCATTGGGATTTGGGATATCACTGGGTATTAAAACCACCGCCTGTTCTTCATAATTAAAAGGAGCCGGTAGCATTAAGTCCACAACGCGCTCAGGCTCTAAAAGATCGAGTCCCAAACGGGATTTCATATAATCAAAACGACCGGCCACGGTGAGTGTAGCCGAGGTCATAATGATATTCTTGTAATTTTTGTAAACGGTTTCCTGTAAAATCGGGGCTACTTCCAGCGGAGAAGAGCGTAACCGCACAATGGTTGCCCCTTTGTAGCCCTGGCGTACCTCCAGCCAGCGAATGTGATCATAATCAAATTGCAGAAGGACAAAATCAACGGTATTTGTCGCAGCATCTAAACGTTCCTGTTGTGCTTTTAAATCGACGGTTAATGAACCAGCAATTTCATCCAATTTGTTTTCAATGGGTTGAATTTTAACCAAAAATTTGTCCAGTTTTGCAGTAAAATGATATAAAGCCCGCACCAACTCTTTTGTTTGGGTTAGAACTTCTTTCCAAGAGGGTTTATTTAATATCTCAGGAATCAAACGTAACTTAATCTCGCCTTCCTGTAACTCCGAATTATTTCTTCTTTTGATAGTCTGCACGGTCAGGAAGATGTTTTCCATGGTACTGGTCAACTGACTCTTTAAATTTTCCAGCGACACAACCATTTCCTCAATATTTTGTTTTGCTTGTGAATAAGTACGTCGGGGTAACCGGGATGCCGCTTTTTCAATCTTAGAAAGAAGATAAATCAGTAACCCCTTTTCTTCGCCATCTTTTTTTCTGTATAATTTATTGAGAATTCGTAAAAGACCAAGATAAGTAATTCCGGCACCAAAATAATTGCTGGCCACTTCCTCTAAATTATGTGCCTCATCAAAAATAATTCGTTCATACGCCGGCAACACAGCACTTTCTGAAGGTCCTTTTGCAGCTCTTACAGCTAAATCGGCAAATAACAGATGATGATTGGCCACAAGAATATCGGCGGCCGCCGCTTTACGTCGTGCCATATAAAAGAAACATTCTTTGTAAAAGGGACAATTCACTTTTAAAGAAGTATCGCTTTCCGATTGAATTTTTTCCCACACTTCTTCTTTTGGCACAAAATTCAGGTCGGATTTACTCCCATCCGCGGTTTTCTTTGCCCAGTCAATTATGGCTTTAAGTTCATTCTGATCTCCTTCTTCGGAGAAAAGGTCCAGTTCACGTTCGGCTTCAAACAGTTTTCGTTTGCAGGCATAATTACTCCGTCCCTTCACCAGCACAGCTTTAAATTTCAGGTCAAGAACAGATTGTAAAAACGGAATATCTTTATTAATAATCTGTTCCTGTAAATTGATGGTATTGGTAGAAACCACACACCGTTCTTTATTATTGACTGCATAAGTGATAGCCGGTAAAAGGTAGGCGAGGGTTTTACCGGTCCCGGTGCCAGCTTCAATTATGGCAATTTTATCTTCGTTAATAGCCTCACTTACCACTTCCAGCATTTTTATTTGCTGAGGGCGATATTCGTAATTTTCCAGCTTTTGGGCCACTGGCCCGCTTTTCCCGATTATTTCGCTTAACAGGTGAAAATTAATCGGGACTTTTTCCTGCTCGATGACCGGTTCGGTAACAACATATACATGAGAGGCTTCATTGTCGATGATGTAAAAGCCGATATTATCCTGCCCTAAAAGGCTGGCTACCTGAACATCGGCTGAGGAAGGTTTTAGATGACCACTGGGATGATTGTGTATAACCACATCGCCATAATTCGCCGCCTGTAACATGGCCGGAGCTTCAAATTCATTGCCTCGTGCGTAAACCTCAACGGCTTCTACCAATTGATCATCGTTGAGTTCACCCACGAAAAAAACTTCATTCCCTCCTGCTTCCTTAATATAATGCTTTAGTTCATCCCGTGCTTCAGGGGTAAATCTTTTAAGGATGTCTTCCATAACCTTTCTTTAATGTAGTTTATTTAATTTAACAAATTAAATTCTTCAATCAAATAAAAAAGCCAGACCATAATAATATGGCCTGGCTTTTGTTGTGTCCCCCCGGTATGGGTTTAATTAAAAATTTTCATCGGAGCTTTAAAGCAATTAACTTTCTTATCCTGCTAATGAGGGTATCCACTCCACTGGTTGACAGAGCGCATGGTATGATTGTTGAAATTTCTTTACTGGAAAACCCTGCAATAAAATACAAATTAAATATGAGCAGATTTCTTTCAGCATATTTATTACGATAAGCTTTTTTAAGAAAATAATATATTTGTTCAATTAAAAATTTATATTCAAGCTCACTCATAGTTGAAACGCAAACACTCATCCTGCAGGGTAATTTTGTGTCCCAGCGATATTGTTTATCGATATCGCGTTTTAAAGTCTTTTGTGCTTTAAAATAATTGCGTACCACATTCACAGAAATTGTATAAAGATAACCTAAAAAACTACTTTCGTTGCTTCCTTTAAAATTCTTCAAAGCACCACAATCGTTTTCAAGCAATTTTAAATAAACTTCCTGTTTTAAATCCTTAAGAGTTTCTGTGGATTTTTGAACATTTTTAATACCGAATAATTTAATAAATTCAGTGCGAATAAAATTCGAAATCGCCTGCCCGAATTTTTTTTCAAATTCAAACCAGTAAGCTTCCCGATTTCTGGATTTGTTTGTACAGTTAGACAGCATTTGATGAACGGAATGAAAAGGTACCAGTAAAACAAATAAGGCGGCTAATAGATAAATGCCATGATCCATTATTTGAAAACAACATGCATGAGATTGAAATCCTAAATAGTTCATTTTTCACACCCGGATTAGTTGCCTTAGCCAAGATTTGTGTCAATAAATCTGCAAAATGAATGCCACAATATAAAAATTGTTTAAGTTGCTGATTTTGGAGGTTGCTTAGTTATTAATATACAACAACTTAATTAATAACAAATATTGACGGGTCTATTCATTAATTAATTCTGGGGGCTTTAGAATGTTGCATTTTTGCAACAAGATTTAAAATTCATGTTTAAAAAATGCAACATTTTATTGTTGCACAATTCGGGGAGTTATGAAAATTAACAGGTCGGTTTGTTGAGCTGTGGCATCTTTATGACGAAAAAAATTGCCAATAAGTGGGACATCGCCTAAAAACCACACCTTATCTACACGTTCGATGGTATTTTCTTTGATTAGGCCACCAATCACTATGGTATCATTGCTTTTTACTTTGACCACGGTTTGTACTTCACGTTTGGAAGTTATGGGAGCCCGATTTTCACCAGCCACCACTTCTCCCGTGATTTCTTCAATTACAGGATTGACCAGCATGGTAATGGTGCTGTCATCACTCACATGGGGGGTAACCCGCAGGGAAACATTAACATCACGATATTCAAAAGTTACAATATCTCCCTGACCACCCACACCCCGTGTGATTTGTGGAATTGGGACATTGGTCCCGACGCTAATTACCGCCTCCTGATTATCCATAGCCAGTATTCTCGGATTAGAAACCAGCTTCGCATTGGTATGGGAACTTAAAAAATCCAGAACCGCATTGAATTGAGCAAAAGATAAGGTACCATAGCGAATGCCCCCGCCTTTCAGCGGTACCTCCACTGAAAAACGCCTTGGGGAGCCCGAAGGAAGCGTCTCTTCTCCAAAAAGCTCTGCGTTTAAAGTTTTTGACCAATTGATCCCCAATTTTTCCTGATTCTGTGGGGAGACTTCAATCAACTTGGCTTCAATCATAATTTGCGGCGTGGGAACATCGAGAGCCTGGATCATTCTTTCAATCTGACGTAGGATCTCAGGACTATCGGTGACAATCAATGTGCTGCTACGATTTCGGGATAGGGCAGATTGCGCGGCTTGTGGTTGCGCAGTTTTTTTCTGTTCTGGCTTAAAATCCTGATAAAATACCTGAATTTTACCCTGGGGTGACAGAACCGGCTTTAATATTGATTTCAAATTATCTGCGTTAACATACCTCAATCGGAAAATTTTAGTTTGCAGGTCTACCAGTTGGAATTTTTCCACAGGTTTAACCAGAATAACTTCGCCATCCACCACATAATCGTAGCCATTCGCTCGAACGATATTTTCCAGGGCATCTTTTATGGTAACATTTGAAAGACTAACTGTGATTTTACCACTGACTTCTTTGCTGGCTATGATATTTAATTTACTAAGCTTTGCCAGCATGCGTAGCACATTTCCTATTTCAGCCTCGTGAACATCCAGAGAAATCAAATCGTGGCTTTTCAAGGGGTCCGGCAAATTTTCTCTATCTCGGGAAAATTCTATGGGTGCGTGACTTAAAGTACCTGTATGGTTATGATTGGTAGACGAATTCGATGCAGGTTTGTCACCTGTTGAGATGTCTACAAAAAAATGACCGGTAGAATCAAAAGAAAACTCATAGGGTAATTCTTTTAGCAGATAAATGGTAACCTTAGCCACCCGGGGAGTAGTCTTCCACTGAGTAACTTCAATTTTCTTAACAGGTCCATCTGCAAACCGCCATTCCCTGGCTGGAGTACGAATCTTTGTGTCACGCAGGTAAAGGATGAATCTTGGCGGGTTGACTTTAAAAAGATTCACCTGAGAAGTGCTGGAGGTGCATTCGATAGTGATGCGAAAAGAAGAATTATGTTTTTTTAGACTGACATTCTCAAGATAAACTGTCTCACCAATTACATTTTGAACCAAACAAAATATAACAAAAAGTGCACCATTAATAATTTTCATTTTCCCTCAAAACCAGTGTAATCACTTGCGCACCTTTTCTGCACACTACCCGGTCCTTTTTAATAGATAAAATTTGCAAATCTCCTTTATGTTCGCCTTCTTTCAATATAGCATCATCAATTAAAACATAGGCCTGACCATTTTTTCGTATGACTCCTTTTAAAACCAGCCCGGTTGAATCTTTCTGGCTATGGTCAAGCTGTTCCAAACGAATTGCGCTGGCAAAAGGGTCTCTTCCCCAGGTAACATAGGTGATTGTTGGCGTGGTCTTTTTTCTTTTAATTTTTTTGCGGACGACTTTCTTTTTAGTCACGGGGACTACTTTTCCTGGAGTTTTTACTATCTGTTGTGCTGGAGGTCGCTCACTAAATTGTTGGGGAACCGCTTCCTGACTGCGTTGACAGACAAATCTGTCAATCACAAAAAAAACCGCCGTCACAGCCGCCACACCCATGAGAATTTTTTCACGTTTTTTGAGTTCTGCCATTTTTACAAATTATGCCCTACATTTTTTATGGAGGATTTTCTAATTTTCAATTTAGGTTTTGCCCTGATTGGAGGACTCCCTGCGTAGATAAAGAATGATGTCAAGCATAATTTCCAGTTCTGGAAAATATTCCTTTTTGTAGCTTAAAATCATATCCCCAAGTGAAACATAAAATGGTAAATCCTTTAAAGCTTCCAGAAATTGCCCGTAATTTTTATAACGACCTTGCAACTGAATATGCACGGTAATTTGTATCATCTCCGAATCATCCGGGTTGGTTGGCATGGCGATAAGGGAATCATATTCCGGTAAGATATTTAGAAATTTGAGTCCATATCGCCCACCTAAGATTTTAATCTGCTGAAGGGCCTGCGGGAACTCCGTCTTGGTCGGTATTCTGGATTGAGTGGATTGAATCTCTTTTTCAAGTTGTTCTAACTTTTTCTCAAGGGTAACAATCTGCCGCTGGCTTACTCGAAAACTCCTCAACTTATTGAGTAAATTTTCGGTTTCCAGCTTTATGCTTTTTATTTCGATCATCTTGGGTCTGTAAATAAAAGCGTACCACGCTGTAATCAATGTCAAAATAAGAAACCCGGTAATGATCAGGGTTCTTTGCGTATCAGACATTGTTTATGAAATTAAGTTTGACATTCAAGGGTAAATTCCAGACTTCCATCCTCCCTGATTTTCTGGTCCCTGATTTGAATGCTCTGAAAATAACCTGATTTCTCAAGTTTCAGTAAAAATCTGGCAAGATTGACTCCTTGCATGGAACGATCTGGAAAAGCCACACCGTTTAATATAATCACCTCCTGAAGTTCATATTCATCCTTCTTCTCATCAATTTTAACATTACGATGTTCGATACGGAGGGTTGTCAATGCCATATTAGGAGGAATAAGATGGCTCAAAGCTTTTAGATGATTCGGACCATTCAGGTTAATCTGAATTTTTTTAGAATAAAACTTGTATCTCCGGTTTAAAGTGGATATTTGTTTCTGCAAACTTACAAAACGCTGACGAACAGGCGCCGATTGTTTATACTGAACCTGGATATTCTGGAACTCTTCCTGAACCTGTTTTGCTTTTTGATATACTTTGTCTGAAATCAGTACCAGTATTGGAATCAGTAACAAAAAAAGATAACGGAAGATTTTACGAACCAAATTAAGTTTTTGTACACCTTTGAGATTGTCGGGAAGCAGGTTAAGTTCGGGTTTCGTATCCAGGGCAAGGCCCACAGCCACTGCAAATCGTGGAGCCAGTTTTGTGAGCTCAAAAAGGTTGGTGATTTTCTTGGTAGAAATATATTTAAACGGATTTAAGATTTCCACATCAATCTTTAGCTCTCGGGTTAAATATAGGTCCAGATTCTTAAGTAGGGCTCCTCCACCACTTAGATAAATTTGATGAATTTCCTCAAATCGATATTTTTCTTTGAAAAAATCGATCGTGCGCTGAATTTCCTGTCTGAGACGTTCGAGAACAGGCCGTAACATGACAGAAATTTCTTTTAAAGGGATACCTTCATCCGTATGATGATCACTATGTTCATCGGGAAAGCCAAACTGCCTGGCAATCTTTTCAGCAGTGCTGGCATCTACATTAATTTCTTTACCATCTACAAAAATGGAGCCTGTAATGGCATGCGTAAAGTCTTCCCCACCCGTAGAAATTTCACGGGCAAATTGAATTTGCCTTTGACTCATAAAAACCAGATGGCTGGATTTGGCCCCAATATCAATAAATAAACAACATCTGTCGTCCTCTTTTTTCACCATGAGCTTATACACATTCCACAGTGCCACAGGAATGGTTGAAATTTTAGCCGGTTTGATTTTAGCTTTTTCGAGCTGGGCCAGATGATGATCCACTAAATCTTTTTGAGCAGCAACTACAAAGAAATTTTGTTTCTTATCGGTTTTATTGGCCTGTTTATTAAGAAGCTGATAATCGATAATAGCTGATTCAACAGGAAAAGGAATTTCTTTGCGACAGGCCCAGGTTATGGCCTGTTTAATTTCTTTACGGGACACCCTGGGGATGCGCAGGTGATGATAAATCACCTGTAAACCAGAAACTGCGGTGGTTACATGACTATTTTTTATTATTTTTTTGGAAAGCATGGTATTAAACAATTGCGAAATTATCAAACGTTTTTCGTCTTCAGTGGTGTCTGGCTGAAATTTTGGTAAACGACGCAATCCACAATCCAGTAACAGGTAGCCTCCCGGAGTCTTTTTTAGGCATACATATTTAAATGTTTGGCTACCAAGGTCTACACCAAGAAGCTTTTGATTTTCAAATAATGAGGCTAAAGAAATGGAGGTGGTCCAGATAGATGATTTAGTTTCTTTCACCGGAGGCGATTCTTTTTGCAGCACCTCCATTTTTTCCGAGGGTTTGTTTTCATCTGCGCGAGAAAAAGGTTCATGCTGGGTTGGCAAAATTAAAGGTTCTTCTTCTACTTCCTCATTAACCGTCTGGGTTCTGGTAATTTGTGGTGACTCTTTTTCATCTACATGGTTGGTTTCCTCAATGGAATTTTCTTGACTTTCAACCTCGGGAATTGATTCTAACTTAAATTCAGAAGCATGATTTTGAAAGCTCGTTTTTTCGGGCGAACTTTTTTCAGACAAATCAAAAGACTGGTCACTCTCCGGTTCGGGCGGCAAAATGAGTGGTTCTTCATCGAGGTCATCTTGTTGCAATTTCAATTCTTCCTTTGACTCTGGTGTGTCTCCTCCGCTAAAAAATTCTGATGATTCCTGACCAATTTTCTCATCCAATACTTTAAGTTGCTCCTCTAATCTTGACAATTCCTGCTCTAAATTTTGCACATTTTCTTCATTGAGTTCTAATACATCCACCTCCTGCAATTGTTCAAGCGCCTCTTTAAGATCATAAGCTGTCCTGACCGGTTTCCTTTGCTCTTGAAGAAAGGCCAGATCCACCAGATCATTTGAGTTGATAGGTTCCGAATCTTCATTCATATGAATCGCACGCGTGACCAGTACGGTGGGATACTTCTCCTGTTTAAAACGCCGATGGCGATCCTTTAAAAAATCCAGATCCTTACTGTAATTAGCTGAATTTTTAAGGGACATGTTAATTCTCTCGGGTTTGTTTTAAATTGCCAATTTAATTGAGCGGATTTGACAGAACACTCTCTCCTTCGGGTGTGGTTTTTAAACAATATTAATCACTATAAGCCGTGAAAACCACAGCGGTGCCGGTTTTAGATACTATCTACAATATCGACAAAAAATCGGAAGAATTAAACGAAATCTTTCCTCGACTAAGATGTTTTAACCATTGATTTACCTGAAATTCCGGAGGGACCGGTACACCAAGTTCCAGAAGTTCATCGACATTCTGGAAAATCTCCATGGGAGAGCCATCTTTAACCAGACGCCCCTGGTGCATGACTAAAAGGCGAGAAAAATGGAGGGCTTCCTCGGGAAACTGAGTAATAAAAAGGACAGCAACCTTCTGGTCTCGTGGCTTTTCGAAATTTTCATTTAGCAATTCCTGTATCATGGTAAGCACCATTTTTCGACCGGGGGGGTCTAAAAGGGAGGTAGGCTCATCGAAAATTAAATATTTAGGTGACATAGACATCACAGTTGCCAGCGCTAAACGTTGCAATTCTCCACCGGAAAGTCGATGGGGCGGATGATACCGATACTGGGTGAGTTGAAACTTTTCCAGCATGGCATCCACAATCTCTCGCATTTTGTTTTGAGGGATTCCCAGATTCTCGAGGCCGAAAGCAATTTCACGTTCTACTGTAACCGTGACAATTTGATTCTCTGGATTTTGAAATACCAGACCCACACGTTTATGAATTTCCACATGGCTTTTCTGGTCCCGAGTATTGAGATTATCAATCCAGACCTCACCCTGTTGTGGAATTAAAATGGCTGCCAGACAATGAGCCAAAGTGGTTTTCCCGCAACCATTGGACCCCATGAGCGCTACGGCTTCGCCTTCATGAAGGGTTAGAGAAATACTATCAAGAGCTTTATGGGAGGGGTCATTTTTTGCAGGATATTGATAAACGAGATTTGAAATTTTAATCATGGGACCACGTTCATTCTCCCAAAATCTGCACCACCACACTGCGTCGGCGTGGTCGATTATCGAAATCTACTACGACGATTTGTTGCCAGGTACCGAGAAGCAGCCGTCCATTCTTAAATGGAACGGTTAAGAAAGGGCCAAGTATGGCGGCACGAACATGAGCATACCCATTGCCATCTCCCCAGGTGGCATCATGATGGTAGCGGACACCGGTGGGAGCAAATTTCTCGAAGGCTTCCGGTAAATCCTTGAGCAGACCAGGCTCAAATTCAATGGTTGTAACCCCGGCGGTGGAGCCGGAAATGAAAATTGTGACCTGGCCTTCCTGCAATTTATGCTGCATGACTAATTGTTGCACCGCCTGTGTAATATCGATGATATCGGTATGACCCTGCGTTGAAATATCGATGGCATCCGTGATGATTTGCATTCTCTTTTCCTTTTCTAACTTCAGGTTTAGGATTTTGAATTTAACGAAGAATCCCCATAAGCAATTCAAAATCAAACAACTATTTTTGAAATTGATTCCTTATTC
>CAZMEG010000042.1:0-13271 GCA_964565205.1 uncultured Cytophagia bacterium | reverse complement strand
TACTTACACCCTGTGCATTTTTGGTACGTTTATCACCCGCAGCGGGGTAATTTCATCAGTACATGCTTTTGCACTCTCGAACATCGGTCCCATGTTTGCAGGATTTTTAATTTTTATCATTCTGGTTTCTGCATATCTGGTGATTAAACGTCTGCCCCTGCTTAAGAGTGATCAACACTTTGAATCGGTAATTTCACGCGAATCCGCTTTCTTGATTAACAATCTGGTTTTTCTGGGAGCCTGCTTTGCTGTGCTTTGGGGAACTATATTCCCAATTGTTTCTGAAGCCATTCGAGGTGTAAAAGTCACCGTCGGTGCTCCCTTTTTTAATTCTGTAAATGTTCCTATTGGTTTGTTCTTGCTTTTTCTAACAGGCGTGGGGCCACTGGTTGCCTGGCGCAAGACTTCACCTCGTCTCCTGAAAAAAATATTCTTGCGCCCCACTTTAATATCATTATTGGGTCTGGTTATAATGCTTATTGCCGGCATGCGCCATTTTTATGCTCTAGTTTCTTTTACCCTGGCCATTTTTGTGACCGCCACCATTGTGGACGAATTTCACCGGGGAGCACGGGCTCGAATGAAAACCAATCAGGAAAGCTACCCCGTGGCTTTATGGCATCTGTTGCTTAAGAATAAACGCCGCTACGGAGGCTACATCGTGCATTTTGGCATAGTAGTTCTTTTTATAGGATTTACCGGTCAGGCCTTTGGCACCGATAGTGAAGCAAAATTAAAATTTGGTGAATCCATGAACATTCGCAACTACACTCTCACCTATCGTGATCTCAGGCAATTGGAAGACCCCAATAAGATCGTCTGGAAGGCCAAAATGGATGTCTACAAAAATGGCAAGAAAATTGACACGATCTACCCCAACAAACATTTTTATAAAGTTCAGCAACAGCCAACTACCGAGGTTGTCCTGCACTCCACCCTGCTTGAAGATCTGTACGTGGTGCTTGTTCAGCCAAACGAGGATAATAGTGCTTTATTTAAGGTCTATTTAAATCCTTTGGTTAATTGGGTGTGGATCGCTGGCTTGATTGTTACTCTGGGCACATTTATAATTTTGTTACCGGAAGAAAAGGGTAAAGCCCCATCTCGAAAACAAATTGCCAAAAAAAGAAAAGTGTCCAAGGTCATGGCTTGATTCTTCATAAGAAAAATTTATATTTTGTAAGCGGGAACTTTGTTAAGAGTCCCGCTTTTTATTTTAATCATGTAATAATAATTTTAACGGCGAGGACGTGATGGACCAGGGTCAAAAACTCAAAGAATATATGCTAAAAGAAATCGAAATAATTCAGGATATTATTAAACGCATGGCTTTCAATTCTTTCATGATTAAAGGGTGGGCTATTACTCTTATTGTAATTACTTTATTAATTAAACAAGCCACGTCTCAAATCTGGATTGCCTTTATTCCTTTGCTGTCATTCTGGTTTTTAGATGCTTATTTCTTATGGCAGGAAAGAATGTACAGAAAATTATATGACTGGGTGAGACAAAATCGCTTAAAGACCGAAGAATATCTATTTGATATGGATGCGTATCGTTTTAAAAAGGAAGTGGCACCAAGATTAAAAGTCATGTTTTCCATTACATTAAGCTGGTTTTATCTTTCCATTGCGTTTTTAATTTTAGTTTATGCTTTTTTAGTAAGGCAATAATTCCATGGCAATTAGCAATAATTCAGGAAAAAATTACCAGAGCCCATTGTTAAGATTGCCTATGATAGTGGTGAAGAACCTTTTGCTTTTCATCGGCTTATTAACACTATTCTCCTGTGGTTCACCCGAATCCCAGCAAAAATCCGAAAGACCACCATTAAATAAACCACAAGGCAATGTGGAAAAGCCGGTGGTTTATTTTGGTGTGATTACCCGGTACAATCCTCGCATCATGTATGAGGAATATCAACCAATTATGGACTACTTAACCGAAAATACACCTTATCGTTTTGAACTGAAGCTGGGCAAGACTTATGAGGATGCCGTGGAATATCTTTGCAATGGTATCGTGGATATTGCTTCACTGGGGGTTATTACTTATCTCGAAGCACATGAAAAATGCGGAGCCATCCCTATTGTGCGACCTATGAACAAAGATGGTGAACCTTATTACCACAGTATCATCGTGGTAAGGGAAAATAGTCCCATAAAATCTTTACAGGATTTAAAGGGTCATTCATTTGCGTTTGCCTCGGAGCATTCGACTTCCGGGTATTTTATCCCGCGATATTATCTGGAAAAATCGGGATTAAAGTTGCAGGATTTCAGTAAAGTCGAGAATTTAAAACATCACGATTCGGTGGCAAAAGCGGTATTATCTGGACGATTTGACGCAGGTTCGGTAAAAGATATCATTGCGCTGAGGTATATTGCAAAAGGGCTCAAAATTTTATATATTTCAGATCCAATACCCAGTGTGCCTTTTGTGGTACGACCTGATTGTGACAAAAAGCTTATCACCGCTGTGAAGGAGGCGCTATTGAAAATTAATCCAAAAGATCCGGTACAACAACAGAAGATGGTGAAATGGAATGAAGAGTTTCGCTATGGATTTGTAGAAGCAAAAGATACTGATTATGATCCGGTAAGAAGAATCTTTGAAAAATATCATTAGTTTAATAATGCTGCGCATTCGTCCCACATTAGAAAATAAGTTTATTGCTCTGGCTTCGGTGATCATATTCATCGGCAGTATTTTTGCCAATATCTGGATTGTTAAGATTTACAAAAATCAACTCTATGCCGATGCCGAACGTCGAGCTTTACTGTTGTGCGAGGCTACGGCCATTTCTTTTACCAATACTCTGCTTTATCAGGAATTAAACTTGATTGAAGAAGGGGGGCTACTGGACAATTATATTCACGATCTTATCGAAGACCCCAAAACTTCGGTGGTGTCCGTAACTGTTTATGATCCAGAGGGAAAAGTTTTGGCTACCAGCGATTATCGTGAGTTTTTAAAGCCTAATTCTGCAAACCTCTCTTCTGTTCGTCCTGTCGCACAAATGCGACTCACTTATCTGGAAGATGGTTCTAAAATGGAAATCCTTTACCCTTTGCACATAAGCTCTAAACAATTTGGCATATTAAAAATGCACTTTTCTCTGGCAAATGAACACGCCCGGCTCGCTCTATTCAAACACTGGATGCTTTTGATGGCCATGGCCTTCACCATTGGTGGAATATTAATTGCCTCGATTGTTGCACGAACTTTGGCTCGACCCATTAAACGCCTGGCTTCGGAGATGCGCAAAGTACAGGAACCCACTTATGAACCGCAACTGGAGTGCAAACGCCGCGATGAAATCGGCGAACTGGAACGTGGCTTTGTGGATATGCTCACACGATTACGCGCAGCCGCTGAGGAAAAAGAACGCCAGCAACATGCCCTCATTCAGGCTGAGAAACTGGCTTCCATTGGCACTCTGGTTTCAGGCCTGGCTCATGAAATCAATAATCCACTTGCCGGGATCCGTAATTGTTTGCGTCGCATCATAACCCGACCGGAAGACTCTCAGCAAACACAAAAATATGCCAGGCTCATGGATGACGCCCTCATGCGTATCGAAAAAATTGTTCGTGACCTGCTCAATTTTTCCCGAAAAAAAGAACTGGTGTTACAAAGTACCGATTTGAATAAAATTATTCAGGCCGCTGCCACCCTGGTGGACCTGCGGTTGAAAAAACAAAACCTGAGTTTAAAATTGCAATTGAGCTCCGACCTACCTGCAATTCAGGGTGATCCCCAGCATTTAGAACAGATCTTTGTTAATCTACTTTTAAATGCTGTAGATGCCACACCAGAAGGCGGCACCATCACCGTAAAAACAGAGCATCAAAATGGGAAAGTGATTGCTGAAGTACGGGACACCGGCAAAGGCATTCCTGCCGAAATTCGAGATAAAATATTCGATCCATTTTTTACCACCAAACCGGTTGGGCAGGGTACCGGGCTTGGGCTGTCGGTTACCAAGGCCATTGTGGAAAAACACAAAGGCAACATCGAGGTACTAAGTAATGGACCCGGGGCCGCTTTTCGTCTCACTTTTCCGGTCGATATGGCTACCCCTTCTTATCAATGTACATGCTCGGCGGCGATTTTAGCGGGTGGCAAATCCAGGCGAATGGGACAAAATAAGGCCCTGTTGAAGCTGGGAGATGAAGTTATAATCGAACGCATTGCCAGGATTCTACAGACTCTATCATCTGATGTGATGATTATAAGCAACCGTCCTCAGCCATATAAATTTCTCCAGTTACCGGTTTACCCGGATGAAATTCGCGGCTGTGGTCCGCTGGGCGGGATTTACACCGCTTTAATCCATGCTAAAAATGACAACTGTGTGGTGGTGGCCTGTGATTTACCCTTTATCACAACGAATTTGCTACAATTTTTATGTGAAAACAGCGGGCAAAGTGATGTGGTAGTATTTGAATCCAGTTCCGGCATTGAGCCTCTGCTGGCTGTCTACAACAAACGATGCCTTCCGGTCATAAAAGAACAAATAAAAAATAAACACTTGAAAGTTTCTGATTTTTATGATAAAGTTAAGACCCGGGTAATCCGTATTGATCCTGAACATGCATTTTTTGATGAAAAAGTTTTCACTAACATAAACACACCGGAAGACCTGGAAAAAATTAAAGAATTTGTTTCGGATGAAATGTCATGAAAATTTTAATCGTAGAAGACGAAGAAATACAAAGAGTTTCGCTACAGGATGACCTGGTTGAGGCTGGGTATGAAACCATGGCGGTGGGGAATCCTAAAGTGGCTCTGGAGTTAATCAGAAAAGATTCCTTTGATGTGGTTCTGACCGACCTGAAGATGCCCGGCATGGATGGGGTTACCCTGCTGGAGCATATTAAGAAAATTCAACCCGATACCACCGTGATCATGATGACCGCTTATGGTACGGTGGAATCGGCCGTAAGAGCCATGAAACTTGGAGCATACGATTACCTTACCAAACCTTTTAGCACGGATGAACTTTTATTAGTTCTTAAACGGGTAGAAAGTTACCGTAATGTACTGGCCGAAAACGTTCGATTAAAAAAGCAACTGGAAAGCCGTTATTCTTTTGGCAACATCATCGGTAAAAGTGCCGTGATGCAGGAAGTTTACCGGCAACTGGAAGTGGTGGCCCCCACCAATACCACCGTCTTACTTGAGGGAGAAACTGGCACGGGAAAAGAAATGGTGGCCAATGCAATCCACTACAATTCACCACGGAAGGACAAACCGCTGGTAAAAGTCAGTTGTGCTATGCTTTCTAAAGAAATTCTGGAAAGTGAGCTTTTTGGACATGTGCGTGGCGCTTTCACCGGGGCCATTAAAGATAAAAAAGGTCGATTTGAGCTTGCCGATGGGGGCTCCATCTTTCTGGATGAGGTGGATGACATCCCGGTGGAGTTACAGGTCAAACTTTTGCGGGTGCTGGAACAACAGGAATTCGAACGAGTAGGTGGTACCGAAACCATCAAGGTCGATGTACGGGTTATTGCTGCCACAAAAAAGAATTTACGTGAACTGGTTACCCAGGGAAAATTTCGCGAGGATCTGTTCTATCGGCTCAATATTTATCCGATTCGTCTTCCACCGCTTCGTGAGCGTAAGGATGATATTCCCTTGCTATTTGAGCATTTCCTGCGTGAATATACCAATGGGAATGTACCGGAAATCCATCCAAAAGTGATGGCCCTATTGATGGACTATTCCTGGCCTGGAAACGTGAGAGAATTAAAAAATCTGGTGGAACGCCTAACCCTCGCCTGTAAATGTAATCCCATTGTGGTAGAATGTTTACCCCTCGATATTCGCACCGAAGTAATGGGGCAACGATTTACCGATTTTCAATCCGAGGAATCCCTCTCTTTAGATGAACAAGTTGCCCGGTTTGAAATTAATCAAATCACTCAGGCTCTGGCAAAATCCGGGGGAAATAAAGCCAAAGCTGCCCAACTTTTAGGTATTCCCACCTCCACTTTAAAAAGCAAAATGAAAAAATATCGTTTGGATTAATTTCAAAACATCGTTTACCTTCCAGACATAGAAATTCTTCAACCTGAAAGTTACCAGCGAAAATTCGTCGCTATGCGCTGATTTTTCAACTCCTCTAATGGATTCCTGCCAATTAAATAATCCTTCTGAGGTTTAAATTATTTATTAAAAAACAATTATTTAAACTACCTGACACAGGAATAAAATTCTCTGGCATGCACTTTGTTTATGGGGGAGATAGGAACCATTGAAAAGGAGGTAAAAATGTTTAACATGGGAGCGACTGAATTACTGGTTATTTTTGCAGTGATTATGCTGCTTTTTGGCGCCAGACGATTGCCTGAACTGGCCAAAGGGCTGGGCCAGGGGATCATGGAGTTTAAAAGAAATCTAAAAGAGATAGAGGAGCCTGAACAATTAAAACAACAAAATTAAACGAGGAGGATTATAAGATGAAATTGAAATCATTCTGGTTACTGCTTTTATTGACGCCTGCTTTGCTCATGGCTCAAGAAAATGGTAAGATCAGCGGTTACATGTTTGGTGATTATTATTATGTGGCTGCTAATCACAATTCGGAACTGGAAAATCGAAATGGTTTCTGGTTCAGAAGAATTTATTTTACCTATGACCAAAATTTAAGTGACGCATTTGCCATACGTTTACGTATGGAACTGGCAAGTCCTGGAAATTTCACCAGTTCCGGTAAAATTACCCCATTTGTAAAAGATGCTTATTTAAGTTATAAATTTCAGCAACACAAAATTTACATCGGTCTTTCGCCCACGCCTACCTGGGAACGCATCGAAAAGATCTGGGGGTACCGTTCTGTGGAAAAAACCCCTCTTGATCTACAAAAATTTGGTTCCTCAAGAGATTTTGGCGTGGCAATTCGAGGGAGTCTGGATAAAGAAAAACGAGTGAATTACCATGTCATGCTGGGAAATGGAAGCGGTACGGGTACAGAAACTAACGAGGGGAAAAAAGTCATGCTTTCTCTGGCTGTCGAACCGGTAGATCATGTGGTAGTGGAAGGCTATGTGGATTTTGAAGAACGACCGGGGAAAACAAATCGCTATACTTTCCAGGGATTTGCGGCTTATCAAGATAAAAATTTCAGGCTGGGAGTGCAATTTGCTCACCAAACCCGAGAGCAGGGAACCGGTCTGGAAAATCTCGACCTGCAAATCTTTTCGGCTTTTGCTGCTGCAAAAGTTTCCGACAGAACCTGGGCATTTGTGCGCTTCGATCGAATGTTTGATGCAAATCCAAATGGAGCTAAAATTTCTTACATCCCCTTTGACCCAACTTCCAAATCAACCTTTTTCCTTGGTGGACTGGATTTTAGACCCCTTGAAAAAGTCCATCTTATGCCAAATTTTGAAGCGGTCTTTTATGATGAAAATAATATCGATACCGATGTAATTCCAAGATTCACCTTTTACTATAAATTTTAATAAACCTCAAACGAATGGAGAGGATATCATGGTAGAAGAAAAAGAAAAACTCATACAAATAAAGGACGGGCAGCCTGCGAAAGATAATTCGGATACCCAGGTTGAAGAAGCCCGACGTGAGTTTCTTAAAAAATTTGGCAGCGGGGTTTTTGCCTCCCTGTTGATGCCCATGATCTTTAATAAGAAATTTTCAGCAGTAGCAGAGACTCTGGAGCCTGAGATCAAGGTACACGACCTACCCAAATTGCCCGAACCAAAACCGGATGAAGATCCCATCATCCGAATGATGCGGGACTTGCAGCGTGCCTTAAAAAAACCGTTAGAAAAACGCAAATGGTCCATGGTGATCGACCTGCGTAAGTGTATTGGGTGCCATTCCTGTACTATTGCCTGTGTGGCTGAAAATAAATTACCTCCCGGTGTAGTCTATCGGCCGGTTCTGGAGGAAGAAATCGGCACCTATCCCAATGTGACCCGGCGTTTCATTCCGCGGCCGTGCATGCAGTGTGAAAAACCGCCCTGCGTGCCAGTCTGCCCGGTAGGCGCCACCTGGAAGCGTCCGGATGGCATCGTGGAAATCGATTACGATCAATGCATCGGTTGCCGGTACTGCATCACAGCCTGTCCGTACAGTGCCCGAACTTTTGATACCGGGCGTTATTACACCGATCATACGCCAGATAAAACCATTGCTTATGTAGGCAAGGAAAAAGCACGCAATTATGAAAAGATGCCATCTTATGACTATGGAAAAGAGTGGCCACGTGAGGATGATGAATCTCCCATTGGTAATGCGCGTAAATGCCATTTCTGCCTGCACAGAATCGAGAAAGGGATGTTGCCGGAATGTGTTGTGAGTTGCATCGGGCGTGCTACTTTCTTTGGCGATGCTAACGATCCGGAAAGTCTGGTGTCTGAACTCATTGCAAAACCCAATGTGATGCACTTGAAAGAAGAAATGGGTACCAAACCAAAAGTTCATTACCTACTTTAACAGGAGGTAAAGAGTCATGATAAAAGAAAACAATTTCTGGAAATCATTTTTCTGGGGTCTGACTATAGTAGCCCTGGCCCTGGGTCTTATTGGTTTGTACGACCGACTGGCATTCGGTCATAAACATGCCAATTATGGCTCCTATGTTCCCTGGGGCCTATGGGTGGCCGGTTACATCTATTTGATCGGTCTTTCTGCCGGTGCCTTTCTGATGTCGGCACTGGTTTATGTATTTCGTGTAAAAATTCTGGAAAGAATTGGAAAATTGGCTTTGCTAACGGCCCTGGCTACCCTGGTGGGTGCGCTCCTGACTATCTGGATGGATATCGGGCATATGGGACGTGTCTGGCGACTAATCATAAAAACCAACTTCCGTTCGGTAATGGGCTGGATGGCCTGGTTATATGGTACATACTTCGTCCTGCTTTTAATTGAATTCTGGTTTGCCATGCGTGCCGATTTGATTCGGAATCAGAACGCACCGGGACTCAAAGGAGCTCTGTGTCGGTTTTTGTCCTTTGGTAGTAGCGATATCTCAGAAGAAAGACTATTGCAGGACGCCCGCATTTTAAGAGTTCTGGGCAGTATTGGTATTCCCCTGGCGATTGCTTTTCACGGATCGGTGGGAGCGATCTTTGGCGCTGTGGGAGCCAGACCTTACTGGAATTCTGGATTGACACCGATCATCTTTCTGGTTGGGGCTCTCCTTTCCGGGGGCGGGCTTTTGGCTATGGTAACAGCTATCTGGGGGCCTAATCATACTTCAGAAGAACGGAAACAGATCACCTATTTCCTTGGACGCATCATGCTGATCCTACTAGCCCTGGATGTTCTCTTAGAATGGGCTGAAGTTTCCATAGGTCTGTGGAGCGGGGTACCCTCTGAATCCGAAAGCATTAAACTGGTCCTTTTCGGAAATTTCTGGTGGGTATTCTGGTTTGTGCATCTGGGAATGGGTGTGATTATTCCCTCACTCTTACTACTTTTCCGCTCACGCTCTATGGGTGCAGTTGCCCTGTCTGGTGGGCTCATTGCATTTACTTTCATCTCCGTTCGTCTAAATATTGTGATCCCGGCTCTGGCCATTCCTGAGTTGAAAGGTTTAGAAACGGCATTTACCGGTCCAGGTTTATCCTTTAACTATTTTCCCAGCGTAACCGAATGGTTTCTGTTTTTCTTTACCGTTGCAGTGGCGGCTTTAATCTTCCTGGTCGGTCAAAAAGTTTTACCGGTGATTGAAACGGAAGAAAGAAAAGTCCATGAGCCTGTGTTTGCAACTCAAAACAAGGAGGCTTAACTATGAAAGAAATAAAAGATAAACCAGATAAAGGCATGACTCGTCGTGAATTTTTCAAGACCAGTGCCTTGCTGGGAGGAAGTGGTGCCCTGGCTCAAATTCTGTCCAGTTGCGCCACGGTCCAGAAACATGTGGAAACTGGCAAATATGCTTTAAATAAAGTCGAAAATAGCATTTATTCTGTGTGTTTACAGTGTCATACAGACTGCCCGATTAAAGTGAAAATTCTGGATGGAGTGGCAGTTAAAATTGATGGCAATCCCTACAGTATGCAGACCATGAACCCTGCTATCCCCTATGAGACCAATATTGAAGAAGCGGCTAAAATCGATGGCGGCCTTTGCCCTAAAGGTCAGGCTGGCATACAAAGTCTGTACGATCCTTATCGCATTACAAAGGTATTGAAACGTGCCGGCAAACGGGGTGAGAACAAATGGCAGGTGATTCCCTTCGAACAGGCTATCAAGGAAATTGTGGAAGGGGGTAAATTATTTGCCCATGTACCCGGTGAAGAAAATCGCGTGGTACCAGGGCTTAAAGATTTGTTCAAACTTCGAGATCCGGCCCTGGCCAAAAAAATGGCCAAAGATGCCATGAATGTGGGTAAAGGCAAAATGAGCCTTAAAGATTTTAAAAAGAAATATCGCCGTCATCTTGACAAGCTAATTAATCCGGATCACCCCGATCTCGGGCCCGTGAACAATCAATTCGTTTTTCTGGCTGGCCGAATTGAGCACGGGCGTAAAGAATTTGCTAAACGGTGGATGCTTGGTGGTTTTGGCAGTATTAACTGGTATGAACATACCACCATCTGCGAACAGTCCCATCACATAGCTTATGCAAGGATGACAGATCAATATAAAGATGGGAAATGGAGCAAAGGTAAAGATCATATGAAGCCTGATCTTTATAATAGCGAATTCGTTATCTTTTTTGGAACCGGCGCTTTTGAGGCAAATTTTGGTCCACCTTATCTGGCAAACCTGGTGACCAATCGTCTGGTTACCGGAGAATTGAAATTTGCAGTGGCCGATCCACGCTTGTCCAAAACCGCTGCCAAGGCCTGGAAATGGCTACCGGTAAAACCGGGTGGCGATGGTGCTCTGGCCTATGCCATGATCCGCTGGATGCTGGAAAATGAAAAATATGATAAAACTTACCTCAGTAATGCGAACAAAGCGGCAGCAAAAAAAGACAATGAAACCACCTGGACCAATGCCACCTGGCTGGTTAAAATTGAAGACGACGGCCCGGCTGGATTTCTGCGTGCCTCCGATATCGGGCTCGGCAGTAAAGACGAGTTTGTGGTTATGCACCGGGGTAAACCGATAGGGGTGGATCCCTATGATGAAAATAAACCCGTAGAAGGCGACCTACTTTACACAGGTACTATTCGGGGAATAAAAGTAAAAACCGCCTTTCAAATTCTGTATGATTATGCCACAAGCAAAGCCCTGGAAGACTGGGCTGCTGAAGCCGGGGTGCCTGTGCAGGATATTACGACCGTGGCGGCAGAATTTTCTCGCCATGGGAAGAAGTCGGTAGCCGAACTTTATCGCGGAGCTGTACAGCATACCAATGGCTATTACAACGGTCAAGCCATAATCACGCTTAATCTTCTGGTGGGCAACCCGGACTGGAAAGGTGGGCTTTCCAAGGGGGGTGGTCACTGGCATGAGGATGGCTCCAAGAAAGGCCAGCCTTTTAATTTGAAGAGTGGACTGCACCCGGGTAAATTAACTGCTTTTGGGCATCGTCTCTCCCGTGAAAAAGCACACTATGAAGACAGCACACTTTACCAAAAAGACGGTTACCCGGCCAAACGTCCCTGGTTTCCTCACACAAGCAACGTTTACCAGGAAGTCATTCCTTCGGCGCAGGATGGTTATCCTTATCCCATAAAAGCTCTGTTCTTGCACAAGGGGACTCCGGCTTTCGCCGCACCGGCGGGCGATCGCATGATTCGGGCACTGGTTGATCTGGACAAAATTCCACTTTTCTTCGCCTGCGATATTGTCATCGGTGAAACCTCCATGTATGCTGATTATCTTTTTCCTGATACGGCCATCTGGGAGCGCTGGGGCACACCGCATATTACCCCGGCCTGTCCGGTGAAACAATCCAAGGTAAGGCAACCCACCGTGGAGTCGCTGGTAGAAAAAGTTACGGTGTTTGGCGAAGAAATGCACGTGAGCATGGAGGCTATCATGCTGGCTATTGCTGAAAAATTACAACTGTCCGGTTTTGGTAAAGATGGCTTCGGGTCAGGCATGGATTTGAAACGTCCGGAGGATTTTTACTTAAAAATGGTGGCTAACATTGCCGCAGGCGATAAACCGGGTGATGCTGTACCTGACGCCGACGAGAAAGAGATGAAACATTTCCTTGATGCCCGAAGACATCTCTCTCCGGCCGTCTTTGATATGAAAAAATGGCAGCAAGCCGTTCGAGATCCAAAAGGAAATGACTGGTGGAAAAAGGTTGTCTATGTGCTCAATCGCGGGGGACGGTATGAGAACTTTGATGCCTATCGGAACAGTGGAGATAAGCTTCCACATCCATTTAAAGGTCTCTTCAACGTTTATGTGGAAAAAGTTGCTTTAACCCGACATCCTTACACTGGCAAACGCCTGTCAGGAATTGCACTGGTGCAACCTATTAAGGGTTTCGATGATAAACCCATTACAACCAGAGAATATCCTCTGATGCTTATCACTTACAAAGAAATCCAGGGTGGTCAGTCTCGAACACTGCCCAACGACTACTGGCTGGCGGCCGTATTGCCGGAGAATCAGATATTAATCAATGTTAGTACAGCACTTGAGCTGGGTCTGAAAGATGGCGATCGGGTACGGGTAATTTCACCTACCAATCGGGAAGGCGTCTGGGATTTAAAAAATGGCCAGATGGTTCCGGTTGAGGGGCGGGTAAAAGTCATACACGGTATGCGTCCGGGAGTCATTGCTATCTCATGGCACTTCGGTCACTGGGCTTACGGCGCCAATGATGTGGTTATCGATGGTAAACATGTTCCAGGTGACAGAACTCGTCGAAAAGGACTCTGCCCAAATGCCGTCATGCAGGTGGACCCGGTACTGAAAAATGTCTGTCTGGAAGATCTCATCGGTGGTTCGGCTTCTTATTATGATAGTAGAGTCAAGCTGGTAAAAGTCTAAACACCCAAAATAAGATTAGCCGTTTTACTCTTTTTAGCGATGAAATCCCAGTTTGGGGATTTCATCGCTTTTTATTTATTATTATCTCGTACCACACATGTCTCGTTTATGAAATACCCGTTTGGAAAAAATCACTCAATCAAGACCAACTAAGTACTTCGTTGCAATAATAAAGCGAATTCCAGGAAGCGGATCCAACACAGTCTATGACTGTGTTTTGATTGTGAGCCCCTTTTCCAACAATCCAGCATTCCAGAACTCCATCAATCCATCAATTTCTCTGGGAATCAATTCCCAGGCTTAAAGCTAAAGTCGGCTGAAGCCGACTCGTA
>CAZMEG010000041.1:0-13299 GCA_964565205.1 uncultured Cytophagia bacterium | reverse complement strand
TTGGTCGGGTGATGGATGAAGCCTCTGGAGAAGGGTTGCCAGGCGCCAATGTTCAGATTTTGCACACGGTGATGGGTGCCAGTACCAATTTAAATGGGGCTTTTATTATTCGTCATGTGCCGGTTGGGATTTACTCGTTGCGAATTTCTATGATAGGTTATTCCAGCCGAATAATCCCCAAAGTCAAAGTCACGGAGGGGGATACGGCTGTGGTGGTAGTGCGTTTGAAAGAAACACCTATTGAGATTGATCCGGTGGTAGTTACCGCCAGCAAATGGCAGGAAGAAGCCGAAAATACGCCGGCATCGGTGGAGGTGCTTACGGCCAAACAGATTATGAATCGCAATCCTGTAAAAATCGAAGATGCTCTGAAAACGGTAACCGGCGTCCAGATTATTCAGGAAAGCGTGAATATTCGAGGGTCGGATGGCTACACCCGTGGTGTGGGGAGCCGGGTTCTGGTCATGATCGATGGCGTGCCAGTGATGAACAGCGATTTTGGTGCGGTAAACTGGTTCATGATCTCTCCGGCTGATGTGGAACGGGCTGAGATTGTACGGGGGGCTGGCTCAGCTCTTTATGGGTCTTCGGCTATGGGAGGGGTCATCAATTTCATCACCCGTAGCCCGGGACCCAAAAGTCGTACATACGTGCGGGCTATCTTTGGCGTATACGATGATCCTCATGAACCGCAATGGAACTGGGCCGCGCGTCAGGATCGTACCCTGCATTTTAACCGCCAGGATGTGACCCACAGCCAGCAGATTGGTAAATTAGGCCTGCGCATCTCGGCAGGCAGGAGTGAATCTACGGGCTATTATCAGAATGGGCATTTTAAACGATTCAATTTTTCCGGTAAATTGAATTATCGTTTTTCCAACACTTCCTCCTTTACTTTTTTTGGCAATTATATGCATGATGATTCAGGCGTTTTCATTGTCTGGAAAGATCAGGATGAAGCTCTTCTGGTGCCCCCTACCGAAGCTAACAAACATCAGACACAAAACGGGCTTACATTATTCGGAAAGTTCAATCAGGCTGTCTCTTCCAAAGCGGCCGTGGAATTTCGAGTGTTTTTAAACCGATTTTTGCTGGGTACTCAATTCTCCTCTTTTCAAAAATTTGCACCGGCTATTGGACTGGGAGGTACTTTTCAGGGGAATTTCATCCCGTTTCCATCGCTTTCCATTGTCTATGGCTCGGACTTCAAATTTGATAAGGTGGAATCTGATACCTCTCTGTATGGTAAACGGAATGCCATTTTGGTCGCTCCCTACGTTCAACTGGAATGGCGATTTTTGAAAAATTTCAATTTAACCCTGGGTGGACGCTACGATCGCTATCAAATTTACAGTGACCCCAATGCCGCCCTGGGGGAAGGTAAACTTTATGACCATTTCAGTCCCAAGGCTGGTATCAATTTTCATCCCTTCCCCTCAACCACTATTCGGGCTTCGGTAGCCAATGGTTTTAAATTTCCCCTCGTAGCTCAGCTTTTTTTAGAATTTGATAGCGCCGGCTTTAGATTTTTGTCCAATCCTAATTTGCGATCTGAGGAATCCTGGTCGTATGAAATAGGTTTTAAACAAAAAATCACCCCCACCTGGTTTTTTGAAGTTGCTGGATTTTATACCGATGTCAACAACCTTATCGAACCGGAACCGCAGCTTTCTGGAGATGTCAAATTCATCAACATTGAAGATGCACGTATTCCCGGTATCGAATTTTCCATGCTGGGCCGCTGGTTTAGAAATGTTCTGGGTTTGCGGGCTAATTTAATTTATATGAACCCGGAAGATCGCGTTAAAAAACTGATGTTGCCATATCGTCAAAAATTTATTGCTTTTGTAAGTACATCCCTGCGAATCCGAGATGTTGAATTTCAACTGGATTACAAATATGCCAGCGCGCAAAAACGGTATAGTTTGCCCGGTGTTCATCAACTGGTACCCCAAAAAGTACTGGATGGTCGCATATTTTTTCACTGGGAACCTTTTAAACTGTTTATCGGTGTTAACAACATGTTGAATTACAGCTATACCCTGCGTGATCGCAGTCTGGAAGAAATTCGTAATTTTGTGGCTGGTTTTTCTGCCGAACTTTGAAGTCCTTAAATAATTCACAATGGATAAAAAAAGGAGCTGTGCATGGCAAAGGATTCTTCTTTACGTGTCATGGTTTTTGGCGTAGGTGCCTTTACGCAGAGTGTCTTACACATTTTAAAAGAACATGGTGCCGAAGTAAGCACCTACCTTACCCGTGATTATGCTCATTACAGTCCATCTCTGGAAGGACCTGTTTATCTGGCTGAATTATATCCTAATCCGTGTGAACTTTTACGGGAAAAACAAATCGACTTTGTCGTTCCCATGTCCATTGATTGGATTTTGGCAGATTGGGCCAATGAATTGATCGAGCTGGGCATCCCCATTTTATCACCCAAAGGGGAGGGCATGAAGCTGGAAAGAGACCGAAATTTTACCCGCCGGCTTTGTCTCGATCATGGCATCCCATTTCCCCAGGCGTTTCTGGCCAGAAACCGTCTGGAGGCAGAAAACATTCTCCAAAAGCACCCAAAAGCCTTTGTGATCAAAAACACTCTTTGTTCACCTACCAGTCCCATTCATACCATTGTTTGTGAAACAGCCGAAGACACCCGGCGCTGGTTGGAACGAATCGATTATGCCGAAGGGGTATTTTTACAGGAGTATATGGGCATTCATGAGGCGGGTCATATTGCTTTTGTCACCGGGGGTGAAATTTATTCCATGGTGACCAATCAGGAATACAAACGGGCGTTTAATGGAAACATGGGTCTGGTAGCCGGGGCTCCTCTGGGTGGTCTGGTGGAAAAGGATCCGGAGGATAAGTATCATCTGGCCCGGGAGCTTTTGCATCCTTTGTTGCCCTGGTTTCGAGAAGTCAATTACCATGGACCTGTACAGGTAACGGCTATTCGCAGGGATAACCAATGGTATGTGCTCGAATACAATGTACGGATTGGAGTCACTTCAGGCCCCATGATTTTACGCATGCTAAAGAATCCTCTGGAGGTTCTCTGGGGTGTGGTACGCAATCAAAAAATTAAGCCTGTTTTTGATTCTGACTTAAACTTTGGTTGTTCTTTGACTCTGGCAGGCTTTGGTTATCCCTACACTCAGATCAAAGGTCCCAAATTGCCCGTGGATATTTTAGATGAAATAGATTGCGACGTATGGTGGAATGAGGTCAATCGAGATGCTAAAGGTCAACTCTATGTGGAAGGACATCGCATTGCCGATGTTGTGGCTCTGGCCCCCACACTGGAGGAAGCCATCGACAAAGCTTATCGTAACATCAAAAAAATTCGATGCCTGGCAAGCTATTATCGGACTGATATCGGACAAAGTTTGTGGCCGCCGGGACAGTGAAGCTTGGGTGTGGGTTTCCAAAATAAAATGAATGATTATGTAAGATCATTACGGTTATCCTGTTTTTATTGCAAAAGCTACGGCAATAGTGAAATCTCAGAATGAAATAATTTAATGTAAACCACTGCGATACAAATGCTCAAATTCTTTAATCAAAAACCATTACGCCCTGCATGGGTGGAAGTAGATTTAAAGCAGTTACAGGAAAATTTTGCCATTATTAATAAAGACAAGCCGAAAAATCTGAAAATTCTGGCCGTGGTGAAAGACCAAGCCTATGGTCACGGGGCTGTTGAGGTGGCAAAAACAGCTCTCAAAGCGGGTGTAGACTATCTTGCCGTTGCCACCATCGATGAAGCTCTGGAACTTCGCAGACAAGGCATTGATGCTCCCATTTTTTTGCTATATGAGCGAACTGAAGAAGAGCTAAGAGTTTGCCTTGAGCACAACTTCACCTGTTGCATCAATGATATTGGAAAAGCCAGAATTTATGCCCGAATGGCAGCCGATTTAAACAGGCCAGCGATCGTACATGTGGAAGTGGATACCGGTTTGAGTCGCTATGGCGTGCGCTGGACCGAGGCGATCAAAGTGATTGAACAAATTGCCCGGTTAAAAGAATTGCATCTGGAAGGCGTCATGAGTCACTTTGCCATGTCCGATGAACTGGACAAATCCTTTGCTTTAACTCAATTGGAGCGTTTTCATCAGGTGCTTTCCGCGATGGAATCTCGGGGTATTCCGGTGAAATATCGGCACATGTGTAATACGGGTGGTTATCTGGATTTACCTCAGGCCCATTTTAATCTGGTTCGTATTGGCATTTTACCTCTGGGAGTTTACCCCTCACAGGTATGTCGCCGCATTCCCGGTCTAAAACCGATAATGTCCGTGAAATGCAGAATTTCGGTCGTTCGTAACCTAAAAGTGGGTGATACGGTGGGGTATGGCATGCGCTATCGTGCCGAGAGTCCACGAAAAATTGCCGTCTTACCCATCGGTTATGGGGATGGGTATCCACGTGTTCGCAATCAAGGCTTTGTGCTCATCAGAGGCAAGCGAGCGCCAATTATTGGCGGCAATGCTATGGATACCATGATGGTAGACATTACCGAAATTCCTGAAGCAAAACCGGGAGATGAAGTAGTGCTCATGGGTACTCAGGGTACCCAGGAAATTGATGTCCACGAAATCGCTCGCTTAAAAAACAGTGTTTCTTATGATATTTTAACGGGATGGAGCTGGCGCTTACCCAGAGTTTATTTAACCTGAATAATTCACCAATTTCAACAGAGAAAATTCTTGATTTTATTACAGGTTTTTATACGATGGTATCTTTATTATTATGATTGATATTACCGAAAAACTATATAAGTTTAATCCATGGTGGGAGGACACTTTTCAGCCCTCTTTCATCCCACGTCCCATTTACACGTGGATCTTTCAGGAATTAAAGATTTGTTTCGCTTATTGATGAAACGTGCTGGCAAGCAGGTCAGCATCAACCAGTTAGCTCATGTTCTGGGATTGTCAACGGATACGGTGAAGCGATATATTGATTTAAATTATACTTGCTATTCTCCAAAGGTTTTATTATTATGGTTCATCTTTAAAATTTGCCTGTAACAAGAATCAACGTTAAAGGGGATGAAAAAGTCTACTCCATTGGGCATCATTTTTCTGGTGGTCTTCATCGATCTGATAGGTTTTGGAATTGTTTTACCCCTTCTGCCCATTTATGCTCGATCTTACGGAGCCTCACCATTTGTAATCGGCTTATTAGCGGTTTCTTATTCCGGCACTCAATTTCTATTTAACCCGGTTTGGGGTCGGGTATCCGATCATGTGGGTCGCCGCCCCATTATTCTTATGAGTTTAACCGGTTCAGTGATTTCTTATGCGGTTTTTGGCTGGGCCCCCTCTTTGGTCTGGTTATTTATTTCTCGTCTATCTGCCGGTCTTTTTGGTGCCAACATTTCCACGGCCATGGCTTTTATTGCTGATGTTACAACACCCGAAAATCGAGCAAAAGGGATGGGCTTGATTGGTGCTGCCTTTGGACTTGGATTTATATTCGGTCCAGCTTTGGGTGGATTTTTGAGTAAGTACAGCTATTCTTTGCCTGGTTATGGAGCTTCATTGCTTTCATTAATTGCTCTTCTTTTAGCCATGTTTCAGCTTCCAGAATCGTATCAACCACAACAGAAGCCCAGAAAACCCACAGAATTTCCTTTGCTGGAGCAATTAAAACCTCTCGTGCAAGCCGTGAAACAATCCGAATTGGCGCGACCATTGCTGGTTTATTTTTTAGTGGTGTTTGCTTTTGCCAACATGCAGATGACCTTCCCATTATTTACTCAGGAAGTGTACAATTTTGATGTAGAACATAATGGCTATCTTTTCGCTTTTATAGGATTGATATCAGCTGGCTTACAGGGAGGAGCCATTGGCATGCTTTCGAAAAAATTTGGGGAAGGGGCTCTGGCCATCTGGGGTACGGGTTTAAGCATGATCGGTCTCAGTGCGATCCCGCTGGCAAAGACCGTCCCCATTTTAGTTATTTTCATGACAGTACTGGGGATTGGTACCGGATTAAATACCCCGACTTTAACCACTATGGTTTCTCTGGGCACAGATGAAACCATGCAGGGTGGCATGATGGGGGTAAATCGTGCTGTTTCCAGCCTGGCCCGAATTTTGGGACCCCTGTGGGGCGGCTGGACATATCAGGCGCTTGGCATCAACTGGCCTTACTGGACGGGCGGCCTGGCCCTTTTACTGGCTTTTCTGGTCGGCTGGCCCTTACGCCACTATGCATCTTCTAAAAAGAAAAAACCTGTTAAAATTCAAGAGCCGGTGGAGTAGATGTTTGATTATCATCATGGCATAAAAATTAATGGTACCCATCTCTGGCTGGATGCCAAAAAAGTGGTGGACTTTTGTTGCATATCGCACGGACATATGGATCACGTGTTCAGACATAAAAAAATGATTGCCACTCCGGCAACCTTAGAATTTGCTCATTTGAGGGTAGGGAAAACCGATTCCGTAGCTTTAAATTATTCCCAACCTTACGAAATAAAAGATGCGCGGATAACTTTATATCCGGCCGGACACATCCTGGGTTCTGCACAGGTTCTGGTTGAAATGGACGGCCTGCGATTACTCTATTCAGGAGATTTTAATCTGGATGCCAGCCCTGCTGCTGAAGCCATTGAAATTCCTAACTGTGATATTTTAATCATGGAGTGCACTTTTGGCAAACCCTTCTATCGTTTTCCACCGCGCCATCAGGTGGAAGAACAATTAATCAATTGGGTGCAAAAGACTTTGCGCCAGGACAAAGTACCGGTGGTGGTAGGATATGTACTGGGGAAAGCTCAGGAAGCCATGAAAATACTTGGCGAAGCCGGCTTTGAATTGAGTGTCCACGGGTCCGTCAAACAGTTTGCCAGAATTTATGAGCAATTCGGGATCCATTTTGGTCATTGGGAAAAATTTAATGCACAAAATCTTGAGGGCAAGGTGGTCATTGTTCCACCAAAAGTGGTGCGCAATCGTACTTTAAATAAAATAGCGAAAAAGAAAACCATATTTCTCACTGGCTGGGCTGTCCATCCGGGATTAAAATACCGTTACGCTGTTGATGAAGCCATCCCTCTGAGTGACCATGCCGATTTTTATGGACTTGTGGAATATGTACGACGTGCTCGTCCTCGAAAAATTTATACCACCCATGGACCCGTAGAATTCGCCACACATTTAAGAAAATTAGGTTTCGACGCAGAACCTTTGCAAAAAACCCGTCAGCTTTCGTTTTTTTAATAGTTGTTTAAACTACCGGTTCCGCCCCATAAAGACGCCTTGAGCTTCTGATTTTTGAGTATCAGGATTTGGACTATTGCGTTAAAACTTTAATTTTTTCCCCTGCCTTTACTAATGTGGTTAATTCCATTCCATTCATGATAGCCAGTTGATTGATAGTTAGCTTTCTGGAAGGATGTTTTTTTAGAATGGTCTCAAGTTTAGAATTTCTCTTTACAGTAATTATTTTCACACGAACCGGTTTAACGGCTTTTGCTTTCTTATTACGTAATCGATCAAAATTACTCATAGTATGTTTAAACGTATTAAAATATTTGTCAAATTTATTGCGGTTACAGAATCCATGAAACACGAAGACTTTTTGATTTTTTTCTATAAAATAAGAAAGGACCCGTAAGGTGCCCTGTTCCTGAGTAACATCGCTTATCCGTATTTCAGCAGGCATGCCATGCACTCGAGTGAAATTTGAACGTATTAATCGGCCACTGGTGTTCGTTAAAAATTTATCCGCTGCTTTTCGTGCCGAGGGTTCTTTGGAGACGGTAAACAAAATGGCGGCATCCTGTTTTTTATTGACGATTTGAATTTCCTGGGGCGTATTGTTCACCTGCCAGTTTTCAGGTACGGGAAACTGGAAATCGAGCCCGGGGTGGTAGAAGAAACCGTGCTCCACGAAACCCTGTCTGGGGTCTTCTCCAAAGACGATCCCATCAATCAACTTTAAATAGGGTTCGCGTGCCACCCGAAAAGTTGTTGGCGGCAATTTTTTTCGCCATTCTTTTGCCAGACGATAAGTGGTAGCTTCTCGATCTTCAGGTTCCGGATGGGTGGAGAACCAGCTTGGCAGGTTTTGACCACTTAATTGTTGCAGGCGCTTTAATGTACCAAAAAATTTGGACATCTGAGTGGCATCATAGCCAACACGTGTTGAATATTCCACACCTAACTCGTCAGCCTGACTTTCCTGATCCCGGCTGAATTTCAAAAACAACATTCCTACACCAAACTGGGCTATATCGCTGAATTGCCGGAAAGCTGGTGAGAAAATACTTCCCAGCCCAAATCCTAATTGGGCTAATTGAGCACGCGTATATGCCTTGGCACTATGCCGGGCCGTAATATGGCCGATTTCATGACCGACGACTCCAGCCAGTTCAGCTTCTGAATTTAAGTAAGCAAGAATGCCACGGGTAATATAAACGTACCCTCCGGGAAGTGCAAAAGCATTGATCACCGGGCTATCCAGGACACGAAAATAGAATTTTAGTTGCGGTCGATGAGAAATCCTGGCCATCTGTTGACCAATGTGATCGATATATTCGGCTATTTTTTTATCTTCATATAATCCAAAAGTAGCAATGATTTCTTTGTCAGCCTGGGAACCCAATCGAATTTCATCGCTTTCTGACATGAGCATCAATTCTCGTTTGCCTGTAACGGGATTCACGGCGCAACCTGCCAGAAAAACAAGCAAAGAGAGAAAAATATACTTTTTCCCTTTCATTAAAAATTTTTTTAATATCACGTTGCCCTCCTTTGGATTAATTTGATGTGCCAAAATTTATTTACCTCATAAGTACTTTTGAGTTCCCGGCTTCATAACTGGCCTGTTACTATTCAACCTTGTTTGGACTTGACATTATTTCAAGATTTGGTTATAATTAAAAGTTCAAAATAAAGGAGGGTTACATGAATTTTCGAAATTCATTACTAATGTTTTTAAGTTCTATGCTTTTTTGTTGTTGTAGTTCTCAGCGTGACACCTTTAAACCCGATGATTTAAAAATTCATCAAGATGTGGGTGAGCGACTGGCCAAATTTGCCCCGGTGGAAATTAAAGCAGATATTGATTTTTTACCGGAGAGCGAACAAAAAGTCTTGACCAAACTTATTCAAGCCAGTCAATACATGGATGAAATTTTTCTACGTCAGGTGTGGGAAAAGAATCCTGCCATGCGTGATGCCCTGAAGAAACGTAATGATGAACTTGGTCGGCAAGCTTTTGCTTATTTTAAAATATGCTTTGGTCCCTGGGATCGTCTGGATGATACGCCCTTCATAGGAGAACAGGAAAAACCCAAAGGCGCCGGATACTATCCCGAAGATATGACCAAAGAAGAATTCGAACAATATATTAAAGCTCACCCGGATGAAGCCGACACCTTAAAAAGCCTCTACACTATTGTGCGAAGAAAAAACGGAAAATTGATAGCCATCCCCTATTCGCAAGCTTATAAAGAGTGGCTGGAGCCGGTAGCCAGATTGATGCGAGAGGCGGCCCAACTTACTCAAAATGAATCATTGCGTAAATTTTTACTCTCCCGTGCCGACGCGTTTTTTTCCAACGATTATTACGAAAGTGACAAAGCCTGGATGGACCTGGACAGCCCCATTGAAATCACCATTGGGCCTTATGAAGTTTATGAAGATAAGCTTTTTGGCTACAAGGCTGCCTTTGAATCGTTTGTTACGGTCTCCGACCCGGAGGAGAGTAAAAAACTGGCCCGGTACAAAGCTGAATTGCCAGCCATGGAACGCAACTTACCCATTCCCGACCACATGAAAAATCTTAATCGGGGTACCGAATCGCCCATTCGTGTGGTCGATGAAATCTACACGGCCGGTGATACGAAAGCGGGCGTGCAAACTATTGCTTTCAATTTACCCAATGATGAACGGGTACGTGAAGAAAAAGGCAGTAAGAAGGTTCTTTTACGTAACGTCATTACCGCCAAGTACGATAAGATTTTAAAACCCATTGCAGAGCGCCTTGTCAAGAAAGAACAAATTCCCTACCTCTCTGCTGAAGCCTTTACCAATGAAGTATTATTTCATGAACTTTCCCATGGACTTGGCCCTGGTAAAATTAAAATTAATGGTCGGGAAACCGAGGTGCGCCTGGAACTTAAGGAACTGTATGCACCGATCGAAGAAGCCAAAGCCGATATCATGGGTGTGTATAATTTATATTTCATGATTCAGAAGGGCTTAATTCCGAAATCCATGCGACGAAAGATCGCCGTGACCTATCTTGCTGGATTATTTCGGGGCATACGATTTGGCATTACCGAAGCTCATGGCAAGGGCAGTGCATTACAATTCAACTACATGCTTGAGAAAGGAGCCATCACGTTTGATCCTTCTTCGAAAGCCTTTGCTGTGAATTTTAAAAAATTTCAAAAAACCGTTCGAGATCTGGTGCACGATATATGCGTATTGCAGGCTACTGGAAATTATGAGGGCACAAAAAAGATGTTTGAAAAATATGTTCACATGCCGGAAATTTTAAAAACCAGTCTGGGAAAATTGCAGGATATCCCGGTAGATATTGTGCCTCACTATACCGTAGCTGAACGGTTATTGCAAAAGGCCGGTTCATAAGGGTTAAAATGGATTAATGGAAGACTGAATTGTTGGATGAAGGGAAAAGTTTTTTCATGCATCCCGTAATAGTGTGGATGACAATAAAGTTCAGGATATTTCAATTTGTAGTCTCTGGTAGGCCTTGCGGATGGCTGTTTCCACGGCCTGCGGTGTTTCTCTTCGTGCAAAGATGAATCCCAGATAGCGATTGCCTTCGGGTAAAGGGATCACCGGCTGTCCCACCGGAATAGATAAGATCACGTCTTCAATACCAGCTATTAGCTTAGCTTCATCCAGGCCTCGAATTGCTTTAAGCGTGCCGGCTTTTGGAATAGGAATCATCATAACCCCTGAAGCCTGGCTTTCACGTTGCCAGGGTGAGACATCTTCACCCAGTGCATGACGCAGGATTAACTCTTCCAGGGTGGTGTCCCGGTCGAATCGTAAAGATCGTGCACAGAGGCCACCTATTGAGCGGGCAGCAATTTCGATTATCCAGACTCCTTGCTCATTAATCCGTATTTCAGCATGAATGGGCCCATGTTGCAAGCCTAACACCCGTGTGGTTTCCTGAACACAATTTTTGATTTTATCTTGCATTTCGGAGTCCAATCGGCTTGGTGTCACATAAATTGTTTCTTCAAAATAGGGTCCCTCCAGAGGATCGGGTTTATCGAAAATAGCCAGGACTTTTAGCTGCCCGTGGGTTAGGAGACCTTCCAGAGCCACCTCGATACCCGGCACGTAATCTTCCACAAGAACAAGTTCAGCCAGGTCACCACCCCGTTGAACTACCTCAGAATCTTCCAGTATTTTTTTTATACGATGAAATGCATGAATAAATTCATCGGCTTGATTGGCTCGAATCACTCCCCGGCTGGCGGAAAGGAATACCGGTTTCAAAACACAGGGATAATTAACCTGTTGACTCAAAGTTTTAACATCTTCACCAGTATGAAATATCTTATAATTGGGAACCTGCAGACCAGCCTTATGTAACTTTTCTCGCAAGCGATGTTTTTCCCTGGTAGCCTGCACCGCCTCCGGTGGATTAGAAGGTAAGCCCAATTGCTGTGAAGCCTTGGCTGCTACTACCACTGTATCATCATCTACCGGAATTATTGCGTCAAGTGGAAATTCTTCACAAAACTGTACGATTTTGTGTACAGCTTCATCGGATTTAAGAAAATTTAAGGTCAAGGTCTTGCCCGAAGTGTAGGGTTCCAGGGCCTGGGTTTTTTCAGAACCTACCACAGCTTGGATACCAAGTTTTCTTGCAGCCTGTAAAAATGCCCTGGCTCGATAGGTATGAGTAGGCATTAAAAATAAAACACGGGACATGAATCGAATGTTTTCACTCAGAATTCAATGGAACCACCAAATTCAATGACCTGAGCTTTGAATCCCTTCGCCTGAACTTTTTGTACGAACTCACTGGGCTCCACATCGATGACATCAAAGGTTTTGTAGTGCATGGGGATTACCAGTTTAGGATTCAAAAATTCGGTCGCCTTTACCGCGTCATCAATGCCCATGGTAAAATTGTCACCAATGGGTAACAGAGCCACATCGATTCCCTGCTCACCAATCAGTTTCATGTCGTAAAATAAACCCGTGTCACCGGCATGGTAAACATTTTTACCTTCCACAGTGATCAGGGCTCCAGCCGGATTACCCAGGTACAAAAATCCTTCCTCAGTCTGGAATCCGGAACCATGATGGGCAATAGTGAGCTTTACCCTGCCAAATGGGAAATCGTGTCCGCCACCAATGTGTAAGGGATGCACATTTTGTACACCCTGTTGATTACACCAGATAGCGATTTCATAATTAGCAATTACAGTGGCGTTGTTCCGTTTGGCAATATCCACCGCATCCCCAACATGGTCCCCATGGCCATGGGTAATGATGATAAAGTTACAGCTCACTTCTTCCGGTTTTACCGGAGCTTTTGGATTTCCGGTGAAAAATGGATCGATCAAAATTTTGTGACCACCACCCTCAAGCAGGAATGCCGCATGACTGAGATAGGTTAATTTAGCCATTGCTTCTCCTCCTTTCTGAGAATTTTAAACAAATCGTTGGGCTTTAATAAGATGCATGAACTCATCACGTGTAGCCTGGTTTTCACGAAATATCCCAAGCAAAGCACTGGTAGTAACTACTGTGTTTTGTTTTTCCACCCCGCGCATCATCATACACAGATGACGTGCTTCGATGACAACACCCACCCCCTGTGGATTTAAATGTTCCATGAGCGTTTCAGCAATCTGAGTAGTCAGGCGTTCCTGAACCTGCAATCTCCGGGCAAAGACATCTACAATGCGGGGGATTTTGCTTATACCAATGACCTTTCCATTGGGCATATAACCTACGTGACACTTTCCATAAAACGGTAAAAGATGATGTTCGCATAGGCTGTAAATTTCGATGTCTTTGACGATCACCATCTCGTCATATTTCTCACGGAAAACAGCCCCGTTGATTATTTCCTGGATATTTTGTTTATAGCCACTGGTTAAAAATTTCAGTGAATTTTCCACTCGAACAGGGGTTCTTTGCAATCCCTCACGTCCTGGATCTTCACCCATTTCAATGAGTAGCTGACGAATTAATTCTCGCATTAGAAAAACTCCCTCGATTTATATTTCACAGGGTTTATATTACAGACCCTGATATCAGACTAAAGCATGTATAATTG
>CAZMEG010000040.1:0-13302 GCA_964565205.1 uncultured Cytophagia bacterium | reverse complement strand
TTAACCACTGATTTGCACAGATTGTCGCTGATTTATTTGATTTATTCCCTATTTAGTTGATTTTGATTTAATTGATTTTCAGGGGATTTCTGACTAAGGAATAAAAACTCAAGAGATTACAGCCAATTGGTCAATGAAATTATTTTTTACCATGAAGATGAACGAAGCTCATGAAGGGATTTTATAATCGCAACCTGCTTTCTCTTCGTGTTCTTCGTTCCTTCGTGGTTTAGGAATTTTTCAGGCTATAATAAATATTTTAAGCTTTTCGACAGACTCTCAAAGGTCTCGGAGACCTTGAGAAACTGTCGATCAAGTCTAGCGCGAAGGCATTTCGCAGCTCTTTGCAACAGGTTAGTCCTCGGCGAGGACGCCTTCGGACTAGTTTTTTGAATTTTTGAGAGTCTCGGAGGGGTTAGCTTTTTGACGAACCAAAAAGAAAGCTAAAAAATGAGCTTTTGCTTTTCCGAACTCTTCCGGGGCTTTACGGAGAGGGGTGGCTTCTGTTGGGTTAATTCAGACGCGAAAAATTAGTTGGGAGTGAAAGTTTTGCCTTCCACTCCCTTTTTGAGGGGTTTAAATAAGGGAAGATAATAAAATCACCAGAATCCAACTTTGTAATTAATGGGTTAAAGAGTAGGAGTAAAACTGGGTAAAAGGTGAATTAAGATTATAATAATTACCGAGTTTTGTGAAACCCTAAAATTATAAAAATAGAAGGAGGGAGAATTGAGTCTTGACAAATTAGGCATCCGCACGGTCATTTCTATTACCTTTGCCCCTTTGATTTTGCTGTCAGCCTGGCAGGGAGGGTATATTTTTTTTGCAGTAGTGACGTCCATTGTTCTTTTGGCATTAAACGAATTTTATGATTTAGCCACACAAAAAGTTACCTATCCCGTTAGATTTTTTGGTTTTGGTGTTGCCATTGCCTCCTGTTATTTATTTTTTATTAATCGGGCTGAATATCTCTGGATATTGCTTTCTGTCACCTTCGTTTTGCTTTTAATTTTTGAACTGTTTCGCAATGAAGTCGCTCCGATTTTAAATGTGGCGACTACTTTTATGGGAGTTTTTTATGTTGCCATTCTTTTAGGATTTTTGCTTCTTATACGCGAGCTACCGGATGGCTCCACTTTTCATTACACCCTGGGAGGCAAGTGGGTTATTTTGATTTTTTTATCCATCTGGGTTTGCGATTCGGCTGCCTATATGTTAGGGGCACGCCTTGGTCGGCATAAACTCTTTGAACGAGTCAGTCCAAACAAAACCATTGAGGGGGCGATTTTTGGATTTATCTTTGCGTTAATCACGGCTTATGTCTCATGGTTAATTTACCTGCACGAAATGAGGCTCTTGCATGTACTGGTGATTGGAGGGTTATGCGGAACTCTCGGTCAGATTAGTGATCTGGTAGAATCGCTCTTCAAGCGTGATGCTCGTGTTAAAGACGCCTCTAATCTAATTCCCGGCCATGGTGGTATCCTGGATCGGTTCGACAGCGAAATTCTGGTGGCACCAGCAGTCTTTTTTTATTTGCGATTTGTGGTGTTTTAAAAATAATTTTAATAGATACGGATTCGCGTTTCATGAATGAAGGAGCATAAACATCGTGTAATTCAGCGATGCCTTATTATACTAATCAACCAAAATTTGTATTATTTACCTAAAAATAATAATTGATTTTTAATTTTTTCTGGAGACCAAATATATAGAAGTTTTAAAATTCTCCGCAATAATTCTCCAAATTCATTAATAGAAAATTGATAAGATATTATGATACCATTATGAGTTTTATTTTTTAGCTGCCATTTTTTATGTAATTTAGCAAAATCCCTGATATTATAAGTAAATAACGTTCTCCCTTCCCAAACTGCATATTCGAGATGATCTTCGTCTTTTAATTCAATATTACCTATCTCTAAAGCGCTTATCACATCGTAACCTCTATCTCTTAATGCTCTTGCTAACAATGGAGTAATGTCTTCATCTAAATAAAGTTTAATCATTTTTGGCAATTATAACGCCGCGTTCATCCATATGAAGACCAAATTCTTTCAACACATTTTCAATTTTATTTTTTTCAAGATATTCTTCGATTTCAGCTTGATTGTCCAGGTAATAACTTATGGCGTCATAAATCTGGCTGGCTTTAAGATGAGGATAAAAAAGCATAATTTCCTCAATAGAAGATCCCGATTTATAAAAAGTTATTATTAGATCTACAGAAATGCCCGTTCCCTTGATAACCGGCCTACCTCCCCTAACTCCTTCAATTTTAACAATATGGGGGTGATTAGTTGTTTTAATTTTAGTTTGTTTTAGATTTTTTTTCATCAAAAAAATATAAAAATTAAAAATGTTATAATCAATAAAAAGCTAACTTAAAATTATGTTTAATATGCACGGAATCCATTTTAGATTACAGGTCACGATTTTTACCCGGTAATGTATTTAGATTTAATCCATGGTAAGGGCGACCGACCGGTCGCCCCTACCATGCTACCCAAATATTTTTTTGCTGGCACTCTCGAAAGTCCGGGCGTAGGGCGAATCTTCTCTGGTAATGCGGTTCAATACCTTCATCAAGGGGTAGGCTGGTTCCACATCTTTGGCGCCCACACCCACCGGGGTAAATTCGGAGCCCTGGGCTCGCCAGATGCGCGCATTAATTTTATCGATGCGGATTCGCGCTTCATGAAATGAAGGTTCCGCATAAACATCGTGCAACTCGGCGATGCCTTTCTCATTTAAGGCGACCAGAAGTCCCACCTGCAACCCGCGGCTGCGTACCGTGGCTACAGCTTCTGGTAAAGGTTTAGGTACTAGCATCATGTAATGAGAACCCCGTTCATCTCCCTGAGTCATATAAAATCCTGTTTTCATGAATTCAAAGATTGGCATGACAAGCTCTTCTACACCGATAAGGACCGGATCATCTTTGCCCACGTATTCGCCACCGGTGATGATGGACAATTTTTCGGTGGAGGCAGCCAGCAAGATATCCTGTACGGCTTCCTTCACTTTTTTACGATCGCTTACCGACTGCGGTAAAGACCAAATTCGTTTCACATTGAAAAGATTGGTGGCCCCCAGCAGGGTTTCGATATCCTGACGATGAGCATGCGCATCAAGAAAGATGCGGGTATGGTTGTGTACATCGTATATTTCAAAGGCAAGGCTTTCTCCGTATTTAGAGCAAAATTTTTCCTCATATAAAACCTGCATGGCACTACGGTACACAGGTACATTGAAAGCGGCTGGTCCGGCTTTGTCGGCAGCAAATATTCCTACCCGACAGCTTTTTCCATGCACTAATGGCAACTCTGCAAAACCCGGTCCCTGTCCGGTGACATTCCCAGCAAATGGTTTTTTAATTTCCATTGAGGCGGCTCCTTTCTCCCAGGCAGCAAATTCGGCACGAATTTGTTCCATATAAGCGCGTTCAGCTTCGGGGAGATATTCGTTCAACAGAGTTAAAAAGCGGCTGGTAGGTTGGGCCAGTTCATCCACACCTTTACCCTTTGTGGCGGGTCCGATTTTAAGGTCCTGTGCCAGGCCATAAGGTTTGTAGCCGATGATTTCAGTTACCCATACCATGCGCCAGAAAGTCTTGAAAGCAAACACGTGAACCTCGTTAGCATCGATGCCCTGCTTATGGTGCATGAGCAGATGCAGATCGTCGCCCACAGCAAAAACCTCGAAGTCACGGATGAGACCCTGCTCACGGGCTTCCGTCAGGCTGGCCCGGGCCACATGCTGGAATAGAGTAGTAGGGGAGGTATGACCCACTTTGCCCCCGGCATCAGCCTTAATGTCCGAAATCGTTTCGCCATCAGCGCGTTGATTGGCTTTTTCAACCAGAGGATCCACCTCACCTTTTTCGGCCGAGGGAATAGCTTCAAAGAATTCTTTCAGTTGCTCTGCCTTAGCCAGAGCACGTTTTTCGGCCTCTTCGGCAGTCAGATACGGTTGAAACTCACCGTGCTGAACTATGAGATCGATATATTCGCGGGCTTCCTGTTGCAGCCATTCGGTCTGTAGAGTGTCCTGCGCGTAAATATCAATCACATCGTGATCGGGAGGAATGCGTCCATTATCAAATGACTGGTAGGTGTAAGCTACCAGCCTGGCAGTCCCCGGTTCATCTACCCGGGTACGGGCCTGCTCCAGGGTAACGGGCATGACACCCACATGGTAGCCTCCTTCGGGTCCGCCTGGCACATAATGAAAATCGGCACCGAGGTTCAACTGACCTTCGCCCACAGCCGGTAAACCGCTTTGCAACCGCACCACAGCCACCGGATCCTTCACACCTACACCGGCAGAAGAAGGTTCTACTGAAACTACTACCACCGGCTCATGGCGGGTAGCCTTCCAGTTTTTACCATCATGGACAAAACGACCCTGGGCAGCATAAATGGCACTGATCACCCATTCGGATGGGTTAGCAATCAAAGAAAGCAATTCTCCCCAATCACCAACCTGTTCACGGTCAAATTCCAGAGGTTCGCTGGCAAAGGGGTAGATTAAAAACAGTTTATCCTCCAGAGGTTGATCACCAAAAATGAAAATTCGACGCCGGGTTTCTCCAGCCTGCAGGGATTGTACATTTTCCACCAGCGCCATATAACGGGCGCCGTCCAGACGCTGATGGGAACCCTTATCTGGATGAAAAAACATATTAAAGAGCATACGATTAAACGCTCCGATCCCGCCATTGATTATTTTGGCAATAATTAACGGTTCAGCTCCTCTTTCAGTAAATGGGAATTCCACAACCCGCCAGTTTAAGGCTTTTACCTGTTCAGCTTCAGAAAGCTTAAAGATGTCCCGGTTATTAATTGATTGATACAGACCGGCTTCCCTGGCGGTAGTTAGTCCGGTAATAATAGCTTCCCGAGCCAGCTTTTGAACAGCTTGATTATGTATCCCCTGTCCAAAGGTATTGATTTGTAAATGAAGGTCATTCCCAAAGGCGTGGACACGAAAATCTTTGAACCCGGCTAATTTTCCAGCAGATTTGTTTAAAAATTCAACGATCTCCTTAATTAGTAAATCAGGAATTTTGGTTAGACCTCCCAGCCAGCTTAATACATCTGCACTTATAATGGTGATGGTGGACCGCTTACCAAGGCGATCACGCTCCTGGGTTAAAAATTCCTGCCTGTTCATAGCTCCTCCTCACTTTTATTTCAGAATATATCTTTTGAATTATGGGAAAAAAATGGTTTACAAAAAAGCAAATAGTCTTTGTGGTAGGCATTGTTTCAATACCGGAGAATTTTGCTTAAAAATATAAAAACTTGAAAATAAAAATTCAATTAAAATTACAAGCAAGGGGACTTTTTTGCAAGACAAAAATTTGTTAAAATAAGTAGCCCAGGCATTTTCTTAAGAATTCTGCCTTTTGTTGTAGTAAGTAGTTCGGATATGATTCCGGTTATAAATTCAATCCTCGTGATTAAGTGGTAAATCTTTAAGAAACTCGGATTTACTCATTAGAGAATTCTGTTTGATTTCATGCAATAGCGGTTGCAAAGCTTTTACGAATTCTTTTTCAGGCATGTCATAATCGGGTAAATCGGTTGTGGCACGGCGATTGTTAAAAAAGAGATTGTTAGCAATCTGAAAATTCTTGGGCACAGCATGCAAAGCCAGGGCACACTGAAAGCAGTAGTAATCGGGATCATCGTATCTGGGATTCTGGGCTGTTTGCACGAGAACATTAAACGAAAAGTAGCCAGGTTGTTTACCGCTGGCACTGCGTGTAATGGAGGCCCCACAGGCACCTGTTTTGTAAATCACATTTTTGCGAATTCTCCCTACCGGCTTACCTTTATCAGCATCCCATAGAGCGATGCCCCAGGTTAAGATATCTTCGATGATGTTACCTTCTACGGTAGCCTCTGCATCAACGAAGATACCGATGCCCTTCCAGTAGCGACGCACCAGGTTATTCCGCACCTCTGCTTTCGAGTTCCAGGTGAGCCCAATGCCCACCCCTCGACCACCGCCCACTTGCGCCCCTCGCGCTTTATCTACACCATCGATCAGGTTGTTTTTTATGATGGCCTCGGCATCTCGATAGAGAGCTATACCATCCCAGGAATTCCTGATGATTTCATTGTGTAGAATTTTCATTTTTGAACCTTCCCGACCACATATACCCATGATTCCCACCACATTTTTAACCACAAGCAAAGAATCACCGAGATTATTTATAATACGAGTGTTCTGGATGGTCACCACACTATTTTTCACCACGATGGCGGCATCAGTAGCACGCCCATCCGGATCGCGTTGACCGCCGGTAATGGTTACGTTTTCAATCAGGCAATCCTGACAATCTTCAAAATACAGACCATAACCTGCGTGGGTATAAATAACAGCTGTTCTCTTTTCAGGTCCGGTGATTTTTATCCGACTTCCACGTATTCGTAATCCAAAAGTTGCCGGAACCTGTTCACTGGGATTTTCACAGTTACCACAGGTTGAATCCACAAATGAAGTGGCGGTCAAATGATAAACTCCGGGTTCAAGAATCACCTCCACAGAATTTAGAGGTTGAGCAAAAAACTTTTGTAAATGCTGAGAATTTGTGATAAGAATTTGCTTCTGGGCCCATGTACTGGATTGAGACAAGGCGAAAAATAAGAAGAAAGTATAGGCCACAAGGTGCTGTCGATTTGTAAAAAATATCTGGTTAAGAATAATTTTAATATCCATGACTTATCTTTAAAAAAAATTCATAATCCACTAAGTGTAAGAAGGATAGGATATGAAAGAGCTTATCAAAATTATCGTGATAAAATTCCTTCGTGAACTTCGAGTCCTTCTGGTAAAATAAGAAATCTACCTTATTCCCATGATCCGTTAATATTGGATTAAAGAAATCCCAAATCCCAATCAACAAATCCCAACTTCATTTTGGGATTTGGGATTTGTTCAATTGGGATTTCCATTGGCATCCTTAAAGTTTGTGAATTGTCATAACATCTTGTTTCTGGGTTTGTATTTAAAAATTAAAGGATATTAATTAAAATGTCAAATGCAAAAAACTAAAAATTGTAAGATCTGGGATACCCGGATATTGACCCGTTATGAATTTAAAATATATTGAAAATGCCCCATTGAGAGTTTTCCTAATCAATCTCGCACTCTAATGATAAAGATCAATCCCATGATAAAAAGCTAAATAAATAAATTTAAGAGGAGGGGTTAGATGCAAACCATTTCACAATCCTCAGATGGTTTTTTTCATCCTGAAAATGAAGAGCAAATTGCCGAATTGATTCACTATGCAAATCAGAACGGATTAAAGGTACGAGTGCGAGGGGCAGCTCATTCGGTGGAAAAGGCCATTTTTACAGATAACTTTCGTAAATCATGGCGAAAAAGCCAGGATATAAATATTATGCTGGATAAAATGCGCCAGGTGAAATTTCATGGAGACCGCCTGGTCACCGTGCAAGCCGGGTGCAATCTTGGGGTCGATCCCTCAGATCCCACGAAGTCATCCAACCTGGAAAATAGCTTATTCTATCAGTTGGACAAATATAATCTGGCTTTTCCTTCTACCGGGGGCATCAAACATCAAACGGTCGGGGGATTCCTTTCTACCGGTTCATCTGGCGGAAGTATGTCTCACTCTGTGCTGGATCATATGGTCTCTTTACGATTTATAGATGGTAAAGGTGAAATTCATGAGGTCTCTAAAACGCTGGATCAGGAAAAATTTTATGCTGTTGGCGTTTCCATGGGACTGTTGGGAGTCATTACATCGGTTACTTTTGAGTTGCCCGACGAATATCATGTGATGGGCCAGGAAAGAACTACCGGTCTGCAAGATTGTGCAGTGGATTTATTTGGTAATGGAACCGGTGAGCGACCCGGTCTGGAAAAATTTTTACGAGAAACCGAATATGCACGGATTTTGTGGTGGCCTCAGCAAGGAGTCAATAAAGTTACCGTCTGGCAAGCCCATCGCATGGCTGAAAAAGATTATTCAAAACGAACGGGTTCAAAATCCAATTTTAAAGAAAACCCTTATCAATTATTTCCGAAAATATTGGGCTCGGATATGCCGGTGCAGATTCTTACCGGGATTTTTTATCGAATGGTCAAGCACTGGAACAAATCTGGACTACTGGGAGGCATTACCCGGCAGGGTCTTAAATTAACTCTATCCCCTGTTATTAATCTTTTTGCCAGCACGGCAGGGCAGGAGGGATTTCAGGAATTCTGGGACATCTGGTGGCGTGTGTTGCCGATGGATGACCGTCTCAACGATCGCTGGGTACCTTTTGAATTTACCGAAGTGTGGTTACCCATCGATAAAACTACCGAAATTATGCACCGATTGAAAGAGCTATTTGAGCGTAAAGGAATTAAAGCCACAGGTGTGTATCCATGTGAAATTTATGCCAAGCAATCTAACGATTTCTGGATGAGTCCCGGGTATCAAAGAGATTCCCTTCGTTTTAATTTTTTCTGGTTTAAAAAGAATCCAGACGATCCTGCTCAGACCTATTATCCGCAATTCTGGCAATTATTTGAGGACCTTGATTTCCGGTTGCACTGGGGTAAATATCTACCCTCCGACCCTTCCTGGATTAAATATTTACAGGCTCGCTATCCACGCTGGGATGACTTCATGCGATTGCGTGAACAGATGGACCCCAACCAAATATTTGTCACCCAATACTGGAGAAAACATCTGGCCATCGAACCCGTGCAAGAATTATCTTATGTGTGATTCGTGATTCAGAACTATTTGAATATTGTGATGTCACAATATCTTGTTTCTGGATTTGTGAATAATTACGGTTAGACTTACTTTAACGGATTGCGTTTTGCTTAATCTGAATTGAAAACTTACGAGGAGATATCATGCATTTTCCTAAAAAATATATTTTTACAATCTTGATTATCCTATCACTTCTTTGTGGCTGTGGTAAATCCTATAAATTTGAAGTTCAAATGAAGCCGCCTCAACAATTCATAGAGACTTCAGGCCATTTTCAGGTCGGTGCTTTTAAAATAGATATCACACCACCGCCTGGCTATCCTATGGGTGGTTATGCCCTTGCCGGTCGATTTTCACGGGGGTGGTGGACACATCTTTATGCACGGGCCATTTACCTGGAGGATGAACATGGCAGGCGTCTGGCTCTGGTTTCCTGCGATTTGTGGTCTATGCCTGCTGGCCTTGTAGATAGGGTCACCGAACTTCTGAGTGACCGGTTGCCGGCTTCAGGTGATTCGGCTTTTCTTGGGCGTGAACACATTATTCTGGCAGCTACACACACCCATAACAGTCCTGCCAATTTTTCCACCTCCAAATCTTACAACCTTTTGGCCAGTCCGGAAAGTGGATTTGATAATAATTTATTTGAATTTCTGGCCAGAAGAATTACCAAAGCTATTACCCGTGCGATAGCGAACAAACAACCTGCGGTGATGAAGCTGGGCACAGTACAACGTTATGGTCTCAGCCGTAATCGCAGTTTAGAAGCTTTTAAGAAAAATAACCCTTCCGAACAAATGGAAATTATAAACGAAGTACCCGAAGAAATAGCGAAGAAATTATTTGTGCAAAACAAGCTTCCTGCGGTTACCTCCGAAGAAGCATTTCGTGCCATAGATCCAAACTTGACCGTACTGGTTTTTGAATCCGCTACCAATCAGGAACCCATTGCCGTGGCCGCCTTTTTTGCCGTTCATCCCACTGCAATGGGACCGCATACGGAAGTCTACAGCAGTGATATATTTGGTGTGGCTACCCTTTTGGTTGAACAAAATCTAAGAAAGAAAACTGTGGAAGCCAACCCAGTAGTTGCTTTATTTAATGGAGCAGAAGGCGATGTGTCGCCTAACTGGCAGCACCAGGATCGGGAAAATACTCTACGAATTGGCCGTGGTCTCGCCGGGGGTATTTTGCAGGCCATGCAAAAAGCTGTACGTGTGGAACAGACCAGAATAAGCTGGCGATTTAAAATTGTTCCCATGGCAAATCAGATTATTAAGGAGGATCTCCACAATGATCGATCTCAAATTTGCAATGGAGACCAAATGCGTACAGCAAAAGAACCTGCGGCGGGCGTGGCTACCCTGGGTGGGGCTGAAGACGGTCGTACAATCTTTTATGCCATGGGTTGCCGGGAAGGCTATCAAGCGCCGGTAGAAGAATGTCATCCGACCCAGGGGAGAAAATTCTTCTCTTTGCAGAGACTTCTTGAAAAGCTTCTTAAAATCGATAAAAACGACTTAATTGCCCAGATTATATCTCCCATTATAAACCGGGAAATGAGCAAAAATATGCCAGATCGAGTTCCGTTGGGCCTCTATACCATCGGACCTGTGGCACTGGCAACTTTACCTGGTGAATTTACCGTTACCCTTGGACATCGAATAAAAAATACTTTAAAGCAAAAGTTACATCTTGAAAATGTTTTATTGATTGGCCTTGCCAACGAATATCTTTCATATTTTACCACACCCGCCGAATACAATGCCCAGCATTATGAAGGTGCCTCCACCTTGTACGGTTTGTTTTCTGGCAATTTGATCGAACAGGAGCTTGCCACACTTGCCCACCTACCCGAGGGGACAGCTATTTATCCGCAAAACACTTCTTACAATTCAGGGCCTGAAGTGAGTAAATATTTTGCCCGGATACCTCCCAACGACCACTGGCAACCTGGCGAAAGCCTTGAAAACCTTTTATTAAATAACCAGGCTGAGCATTCCAAATCTTTGATCATTACATTTTCATGGCATAGTGCCCGTGTGAATTTGGACAAAGAAAAAATTATGACCGAAAGGTCCGTGATTCCGGTGATGAGTGTGGAGCGATTCACGCCCATGGGTTGGCAACCCTGGACTACAAAAGTTGATAATAGCGATGGTCCCTTTGACCTGATCGAGTCGGACACTTCCAGCCTGAATTTCGTTAATGTGGTGGAATCTGTTTCACCAGATGGTCAATATCTCTGGAAGACTCTATGGTTCGCCCCGGAGAATGGGGGTCGGGAAAAAATCAGATTTCATGTAAGTACAGGCGTCGGGGAATCTTTCGTATCAGTCCCTTTAACAATCAAGGAAAACAGTCAGGGCATAATGGAAGTGCCCCTCGTTGCAGATAAATTTTGAGGAGAACACAATTGGGGAATTATTTAATTAGATATTTATTTTTAAAGTGGTTCAAACTACTTTTGCAACTCAAGATCTTCTAATTTGACCGAAACCACTTTGGAAACACCTTCTTCCTCCATGGTAATTCCGTACAGGCAATCGGCCTCTCGCATGGTGATTTTGTTGTGGGTGATGATGATGAATTGCGTATTCTTAGAAAAAGTACGGATTGCTTTAAGAAAGCGACCGATGTTGGTGTCGTCTAATGGTGCATCGACCTCATCTAAAATGCAAAAAGGACTGGGCTTAACCAGATAAATGGCAAAGAGCAAAGAAATGGCTGTCAGGGCCTTCTCGCCACCGGAAAGAATAGTCAGAGGGCCTAAACGTCTGCCTTTGGGATCTGCCTCGATGAGAATATCTGCCTCCAGAGGGTCTTCGTTGGGTGCCAGTTTTAAATCAGCTCTACCTTCTTCAAAAAAACCCGTGAAAACTTTGACAAAATTCTGGCGGATCATTTCAAAGTATTTTAAAAAGCGTTCGCGAGCGGTTTTATTAATCACTTTAATCGTCTGGTTCAAATTGGTTTCAGCCTCAATTAAATCATTACGCTGGCTGGTCAGAAAGTCCAATCGGGATTTTTCCTTTTCGTATTCTTTTAAAGCCAATAGATTAACCGGTTCCATAGCGCGGATTCGATTTTTTAGTTGTGAAATTTCTTCAGCGAGTACCTCATAATTTAGAGATTCATCTATGGGAGCCCTCTTTAATTTAACTTCGTACTCTTCTCGCATCCTTTCCTGTATCCTGTCTTTTTCCATGGTTAATTCGGAAACACGTAGTTCCATTTCATGTAATTTTTCACTAACTTCGTCTCTGGCAATGCGCAGTTCCCTGACCTGCTTTTCCTGCTGTTCAAGCTGTTCTTTGTTTTGTAAATACTCGTGCTCGATGCTATGTACCTTTTCTTCAAGCTCTTGTCGAGCCTCAAAATCTTTGTTCAATTGATTCTTAATGGATTCAATTTTCTTTTCCAGTTCTGAATATTCTGAAGTTACAGCGATCAACTCTTCTTCGATCTTAGTTTTATTTTCGTTTAATTCACGCTCCATGTCCTGTAAGCGTACAATTTCTTCCTGGAGATGCTTTTCTTCGCTTTTAATCCCCACTAATTTTACTCTGCTATCCTGAGTGACTGCACGTTGACTGTTTAATTGATTCTCAAGTTCCTGGAGTTCTGTTGAGATCTGATCGAATTCACTCTCGAAACGGAATTTGTCTTTGTTAAGATCATTCAGGGAAGGAGCAACTTCCGATAGTTGCTGCTTTAATTGCTTTTCGTTTTCTAATAAGGCATCTCGCTCTTTACAAATTCGTTCATGGTTCTCTTTTTCTTTTATGATTTCAAAATTCAACTGGGCAATTTCTACTTCAATTTCGGTTTTTTGCGTTTCTAATTTTTTGATGGACTCAGCAAGTGTTTGAACCTGTTTAAATGTCTCCAGGTATTTTTGTTCGGTTTGGTCAGATTGATTTTCCAGCTCCTTTAGTCCGTTCTGGCATTTATCTAATTTTTTCTCCAGTTCGGTTAACAGTTCTTTCCTTCCCACAATACCAGCCTCGTCCTTGAGGCTTGCTCCACCTTTTATCGGGCCCCAGGTAGAGAGGACTTCTCCACTTAAGGTGACCAGATTGACCCGATGATTTTTTAATTTTTCAGCATAATTTTTCGCACTGTCCAGATTTTCTACCACCAGATAATCATTTAAAAAACTCTTTACCATAGGTCGGAAATCTTCCGGACACTTTACTAAATTAAAGGCCCAGCCAATTAAACCCGTACCGGAGGTGGATTTCAAAATTTTATCAATTTCCAAAACCTGTGAAGAGCCGTTGCTGACGAATTTCTCAAGAGGTAAAAAAGTAGCCGTGCCTTTCTTTTTCGATCTTAAAACTTCAATACCTTTCAAGGCATGGTCGGTTGCTTCAACAATGAGAGATACAGCGGCCTCCCCCAGCGCCGTTTCGATTGCCAGGCGGTAAGGGGTTTCTACCTGCAGGACTTCCGCCAGCGTCCCTTTACACTCTCCATTAAAATAACCTTCGCGTAGAAGGTGTTGCACACCTTCAGGATAATCTTCATAATTTTCGATTATCTTTTTTAAT
>CAZMEG010000039.1:0-13308 GCA_964565205.1 uncultured Cytophagia bacterium | reverse complement strand
TAATCGATTCAGGATATGCTCATGCTGCGAAACAGTTTGTTCAAGTCCTGGTAGAAAGGCCCATTCATACGCTGGTTCACACCCATACTCACGAAGACCATGTGGGAGCAAATTTTCTTTTACAAAAACAACGCCAGATCGAAGCTCGGGCTCACCCGGAAGCTCCGTTGAGGTTGAAAAATCAGTTTCCACTGAAATTTTATCGACGGTTCGTCTGGGGCACGCCTCTGCAAACTCAAATAAAGCCCCTGCAAAATCAAATCGAGACGGATAAACATAAGTTTGAAATCATATATTTACCGGGCCATTCCATAGATCATGTGGGATTCTATGAACCCCATGAAGGGTGGTTTTTTGCCGGGGATTTATTTCTTGGTGTTAAGGTAAGGGTATTACACAAAGAAGAATGTTTTACTCAACATCTGCATTCCTTACGAAAAGCCCTGCAATTACCCATGCAATATCTTTTCTGTGGCAGTGGTAAAATTTTAACCCAACCCCATGAATTCTTGAAAATAAAATTAGAATTTTTTGAAGAAATTCAGCATCATGTTCTCGATCTGTGGGCTAAAGGCTGGGAATCGTCAAAAATTCGCGATCAGGTTCTCGGCCGGGAAGGATTCTTAACCTACTTCTCGCAGGGTGAATTTTCTAAATTAAATATGGTAAAAAAAATTATCGAGGAAAATCTCTCCGGGCATCAAAAGAAAAGCTCGTCATCCAAATTATGGTGACGAGCTCTTCTTCTTTGGAGGTGGTGGTACTCCACACTTGTGTAAATTTTATCCTTTAGATTAAATTTTAACCATTCGTAACATTAGAAATAGGGTAATTTTTTCTCTCTTTTCGATTTTAATTTTAATTCATTATACAAAATACTGATATTTTTGTCAAGTGAAAATATTGTAATGACTGTTAAATAAATAACTATGGAGAAATTACCAATTTTATTTATTGTTTGTTGGGTTAATGGAAATTATCCAGAATTCAAATACTCCGTAAAATCTAAAATGAAGTAAAGAAAATGTTTGCAATTCAAAGATAAAATCCTATATTTTTGTACTAAATGCAAGCAATTTTGCATTTAATGACACTATTTGCAAAAATAATGGCGTATAGTACATGCTAGTAAATCGAACCTACTGGATTGATTTAATCGAATCAGCCTGGCAGCGACGATCGGTCATCTGGCTTTCCGGAGTTCGCCGGGTAGGAAAGACCTGTCTTTGCCAGACCTTATCGAATGCAGAGTATTTTGATTGTGAGTTACCTAGAGTGCGTATGATGATGACAGATCCTCAGGCGTTCTGGGAGGGATTATCTGGCAAGCGAGTAGTCCTGGACGAAATTCATCGCCTGGGCAATCCTTCAGAATTATTGAAAATTGCAGCAGACTATTTCCCGCAAACCAGGGTTATCGCCACCGGTTCCTCAAGCCTCGGTGCATCGGCAAAATTCAAAGATACGCTTACCGGGCGAAAGTTTGAAATCTGGCTAACCCCCATGATGACCCGGGATTTAGTGGATTTTCAAATCTCAGAACTATCACGTAGATTTTTACATGGCGGTCTCCCACCCTTTTTTCTCAGCGACACCGTACCGGAAAGGGAATTTCAGGAATGGATTGACGCTTACTGGGCCAAGGATATTCAGGAACTGTTTCGACTGGAGCGACGGTATTCGTTTCAGAAATTTTTTGAGCTATTAATGGCACAAAGTGGCGGCATATTTGAAGCCAGCAGTTTTGCAGGCCCCTGTGAGGTAAGTCGTACAACTATCAGTAATTATCTTAAGGTTCTTGAAGCTACGTTTGTTGTGCATATCGTGCGTCCATTCAGTTCTAATCCGCAGAATGAAATTGTTTCAGCACCGAAAGTTTATGCTTTTGATACCGGGTTTGTTTGCTATTACAAAGGCTGGTATGAGCTGCGCAATCAGGACATGGGTTATCTTTGGGAACATTTTGTTTTGAACGAACTACATGCCAGACTACAAAGTCGCACCATTCATTACTGGCGAGACAAGCGCAGGCATGAAGTCGATTTTGTGATTATTCGTCGAGGTAAGAAACCGGTAGCTTTGGAATGCAAATGGTCGGTAAGCGATTTCGATCCAATTAATTTACGCGCTTTCTGGCGGCAATATCCAGATAGTGATTTACGAGTCGTGGCCGCCGATGTGGAACGCTCATTTAACCAAACTTTTGGCAAAATGACGGTGAAATTCATGAATTTGGAAACACTGGTGAAATCTTTTTGATGAAAAAGGCCTTGGAAGAGATTTTAGCATATCGATGGTAAAACAATTTGTTTCTGACTAAACCAACAAATTTTACTTGCAATTTAAAGACTAATTATTTAATTTATTTGCGTCTTTAAATAATAATAAACATAGTATTTCAAATCTATTAATTAAACACTAAAAATTCCCGGGAGGCAGTAAAAAGAGAAGCTTGATACTGGACGATTAAGTATTTAGAAAATTAAAAAATTCATTGAATGGAATCTAAGTTACTGTCTCTAACGGGAAATGTGTTTAACTAAAAACAGCAAATACATAAGTTACCTATTTCTTATCTCTTTTATCTCTTCCCTTTATGGTTCTGAAAAAGAAGCCTCGAATGTCCCGGCTTATGGTCTAAAATTATCCTCTTTTACTTTTTCTCCTGCGACCTTCTCGAATCAAAATAACAATAAAGCCATATTCTGCATGCATGGATATTTACCGGGTGCATTTCCCCGATTTTTGAATAATATGAAACGGGAGGTGGAATTAGTATCTCTTAATAGTTATGTGGTTGTTAAAGAAAAAGTAATGCAGACTGAGGTAACTTTACCGCTTGTCATGAATTTTTCCCAGTATTATGACTTTATGATGCAGGAGGAAATGGAAAAGGCCTGGCATCAGGAGGTCATTGGAGATTTTAACGATATACGGGAAAAACGGGGACCTGGTGGTATAAATTTAGACATACCGGTTAAAATACGTAGCCGGGCTTTTCGTAAAATTTTTGGTGGTTCCACCGTGGGTTTAAATGTTCAGGGAGATATTCGTATTCAGGCAAGTTTACGCAGGGAAGATCGCAGTGAAGTACGAACGGCGATTACGCGGGGTGCCAATACCAATTTTAAAATGCAACAGACACAACGTTTTACAGTCACTGGAAAAATTGGTAACAAAGTCACCGTTAACGTGGACCAGGACAGTGAACGGGCTTTTGATTTCGATAATAACGTACGATTAAAGTATCAGGGTGAGGAAGACGAGATCATCCGAAAAATCGAAGCGGGCAATATTTCCCTGTCTTTACCGGCAACTCGATTTGTTACTTTTAGCGGGCGCAATTCCGGACTTTTTGGTATAAAAACCGAAATGGCCCTGGGCAATCTTAATGTAACCACCATCGCCAGCCAGGAAAAGGGGCAGAGCCAAAAATTAACTATCACAGGCGGCGCCACTGAAGGGAGTATTAATGTGCCAGATTATCGTTACCTGGCTCAGACTTATTTCTTTCTCGACATGGACTATCGGGAACAGTACCGGCACTATGATCAGGATGGTAATCACATTGCTGGTCTGGCAAGTCCTATCCTGCGCGATTCCATTGAAGTCTACAAGGCGGCCCCCGGTTATGAAACCCAGTTTCCAGATCAAAGCATTCGTGGCTGGGCTCTCTTTGATTTACCTCCCAAAACTCCCGGCAATCCTAACTATGGACAACTGGACACTTCCCGGGTAAAACCTGGTGAAGTAGAATTTGGTCACTTTATCCGACTGGAAAAAACCGAATACTACGTGGAAAACAATCTTGGTTTTATTCGTATGAATACTCCCCTGTCGGATGAAGAAATTCTTGCCGTAGCTTATAAAACCGCCGATGGGAGAGTATTCGGCGATTTAAATTTTAAGCGAGAAGGGAACGAAGACAAAACTATAATTTTAAAGTTAATTAAGCCGCGAAATCCCGTCCCATCCAATAAAACCTGGGATCTGGCCTGGAAACATGTTTACTCCCTGGGCTCAAGAAATATTGATCCGGATGGTCTTGAAGTCAAAATATTTTACGATCCACCTTCAGGACCCGATCAGGAGACGGATAATCAGGGTCGGCGCTGGCTTCAGGTTTTTGGTCTGGATACGAAAGATCAATTTGGCAATCCAGATCGTCCGGATGGTGTGATCGATTTTGATGAAAACATATTGAATCTGGCGCTGGGTGAATTGCATTTCCGGGACCTTCGCCCCTTTGATCCGGAAGGTTATTTTGTGCACACTCCAACTTCAGTAGACACGATTATTGATTTACCCGCGCAATTTAGAACCCCGGTTATTTATGATACAACCGTGCAGAGTGTCATCAATGCGCAAAGCAAGTTCTATATTCAGGTGAAAACCAAAAATAAGAGTGCTAACTACAATCTGGGCTTTAATGTTATTGAAGGCTCGGAAGTGGTAACGCTTAATGGTCAGGTTTTAAGAAAAGATGTGGATTATGTCATCGATTACTTTTCCGGCACTCTGACCATTCTGGACGAGCGGGCCACCGATCCCTCGGCACGAGTTGACATTACTTATGAGCGAAATCAATTATTTCAGGTGGAAAAGAAAACCATTCTGGGGACTCGTGCTGAATATAGCCTGGGAGGAGACTCTTTTATTGGCGGCACGTTACTTTATCTAAATGAAAGTACCCTGGATCGCAAAGTTCGAGTAGGTCGTGGACCCATGCGCAACCTGGTCTGGGATATAAACACCCGATTGCGTTTAAAACCAAACTTTATTGGTAAGGCACTGGATTTCTTGCCTCTTGTTCGGGCAAAAGGAGAAACGAATCTGGATTTTGAAGGAGAAATGGCCCAGGTCTTACCCACCCCCAATACCCTGAATAATCGCAAAACGGGCGATAAACATGGAGTGGCCTATATTGATGATTTTGAAGGCTCAAAAAAATCCGTAAGCCTGGGGGTTTTACGCAGGAACTGGACTTTGTCTTCTCAACCTTTTAACGATCCAGACCATACCATTGCTAACATGGGACACCTTTTCTGGTACAATCCTTTTCAGCAGGTGCCTGTAAAAGAAATTTGGCCTGATCGAGATGTCAACCCCAATGTGCCAAACCGGGTGCATGTACTCACCATGGTTTTTATTCCCAACACGGATCAGGTTGTTACTCCGGTGGAACTATCCTGGGGAGGTATAATGCGGGCTCTCTCAGCGGGATTTTTTGACCAAACACAAACAAAATTCATCGAGGTCTGGATACAGGGTAATCATGGTCGAGTACATATCGATTTAGGCCTTATTTCAGAGGATGTGATTCCTGACGGGGCCTTAAATACCGAAGACAGAAAGGTAGGCGGCACCAGAAACGGTATCCTGGATGAAGGAGAAGATGTGGGTATCGATGGAATGCCGGGCCCGGATCCTCCCACACTAAATTATCCGCGTTCCGATGTCAACGCACCTTATGATTACTGGGACATTAATCGAAATGGGGTAAAAGACCCTGATGAACCCTGGAGCTATGACGATTGGAAATATTCGGAAACCAATCCATTTATTTATATTCAATCGGGTGGATCCATCAGTGGCACCGAGAACAACATCAACGATGAAGGGGGACGGCGACCCGACACAGAAGATATTAATGGCAATGGCACGGTCGATCTGGCGAATTCTTATTTTGAATACACCTTTTCTCTGGATAAAACCTCTCCAGACACGGCATTCATAGCAGGGGGACGTCCCAATAATCCTCGAGGATGGGTACTGTACCGAATCCCTATTGATAAACCCAGCAAGGTCGTGGGCAATCCTACCCTGGAACAGATTGAATATGTGCGCATCTGGGTAGATGGTTTTAGCCAGCGCGATTCGTTGAGCATTGCCGAAATAAATCTGGTGGGGAATGACTGGAAAGAGCTCGGGATCACTCTGAATGATGAAGAGCTTCCCACCGGCGCTGATGCAGCCAATGACACCACGGTTAAGGTCACGGTAGTTAATACCTTTGATAATCCCGAATATGGCCCCACCCTTTCCACTATTGGAGTAGAAGGTGAGCTGGATCGCATCACACGAGTTCGAGCCCGTGAACAATCGCTGGTATTGAAGGCTAACAATTTGATGCCCAATTACGCAGGCATCGTGCAGAAAAGTTTATTTCAGGGTGAAAATTATATCAATTATAAACGCATTCGCATGTTTGTTTTCGGCAAAGATCTCCACCACACGCATATCACTGCCGATACCAGTTTTATTGAATATTTTATCCGATTTGGGGCCGATAAAAACAACTATTACGAATATCGAGCGAGAGTTTATGAGGGGTGGGATAAACGGAACCATCTGGACATTGATTTGCAGGAATTAACCAGCTTAAAAGATTCCACCTTTTTTGATCCGCAAACCAGTACATTTATTAAATATTTAGATGAAGATTCGACACGTTCAATCCGGGTGAAGGGAAATCCGTCCTTAACCAATATTAAAACTTTATTTCTTGGACTAAAAAATCTGCATAATACCCCATTTCGAGGAGAAGTCTGGTTCAATGAGCTTCGTCTTTCAGATGTTCGACGAGATAAGGGTATGGCCATGCGGGTGCGGGCCAACATGAGAATCGCCGATTTTGCAACCGTTAATGGTGAAGTCACAAAAAAGGAAGCCGATTTTCACAATGTTTCCACACGATTTGGCAACGGGAACAATCAATTGAGCAGCAATTTCAACGCCTCCATCAATCTGGATAAGATACTTCCACAATCGTGGGGGCTTTCCATGCCTTTGAATTTGAATTTTCGACAAAGTAATTCCACGCCAAAATGGTTCCCGGGGAAAGACCGCCTGGTGACCGGGAATCTCCCCGAGAATATCTTAGAAACCATTCGTTCCCGTACCGAACAATCTGGCTTCAGTCTGTCATTTCGTCGGCAGGCTAAATCGAAAAACTTCTTTCTCAATCATACCATTGACAAAATTTCTTTTAACATTAGCAAAACCAGAAGCCACACAGAGAATCCTACCCTGAAACGATCCGATCGGGTGGCCTGGACCGGTAGTTTTAATTATGGTATTGATTTTGGTCGACATAATTATATTTCGTTTTTGAACTGGTTACCGGACCTGCCATTAATCAACAAATTAAAAGGCACCAAATTATATTACACGCCTCAAAATATCGATATAAAGGTCAATGGTACCAAAACCAACCAGATTTCGCAAAATCGCCTGTCAGGCCCAAATGAGGCTCCAATCAATAAAACTGAAACATTTAATGTCACCCGCAGTATTCGATCCACCATGAAAATATTTGAGAATTTGAGTGTCGACTTTTCACGTTCTCATACGGCTGATATGAGGGGTCACAGTCTTGCTGACTTTTTTAAAAACAATGTGGAAGATATTAATGTGACCCAATCTTTTAATGCCCGTTATACACCCAGAATATTTAGCTGGCTAAATACACAGGCCAGTTATTCGGCGAATTACCGTTTCACCAACAACTTACAACAACGCACTACGGGTCGAAGTGCGGGTTTAAATACCAATAAATCGCTCCAGGCTACGCTGAGATTGCAGCAACTGGTTAAGAGTATTTTTGGTAAGAAAACACGCCGCCGCCCACCTCGGGGGCGTCCTGCCCCGGGAAGGGGTCGAAAACGACCCGGGCAAAGACGGGGTAATGAGGACGATCGAAAGCAACTTCAGTTCTTTCAGCAAAAGAAAGGGGATGATAAAGGTAAATCTCTGCCCAATCCGCTCAAATTATTTGGTGGTTTACTGTCGAAATTTAAAGATATCACGTTTAACTATACACAGCGAAGAAATATCAATCAATTTGGTCTGGCTGCTGGTACCCCCAGTCTCGCTTTCCAGTTTGGGTTCTCGGATACTACAAACGTAGGTACGGTGGAAAACCTCAGCACCAATAGTCGAACCTTCAATTTGAATAACACATACTCTTTTAATTCCGGAATTGCTTTCGGGCGTAATTTCGATGTTAATTTGCGCTACCAGCACAGTGATCAAAGAAATGAGAGTACAGCTATTGCCGGAAGTTTCTCGGATACCTGGTTAAGTCTGGGTAAGTTCGATATGCCCTTTCCCGAATGGACGGTTTCCATCACCGGTCTGGAGAAAATACCTCTTTTTGCAAATGTATTCCGATCCGTATCATTCAGCCATAGCTATTCGGGTCAAAAGGATGTCACCTGGCGTGGTAGCAAAAATGATTTAACCCAGGAAACCATAACCTCAAATTTTCGACCTCTGGGGAAATTCGATTTCAATCTTAGAAATGGTTTAAGTGGCTCATTTCAAATCAATAAATCCACCACATTAAGTAAAAGTTTAGCGGTAGGAATTGGTGCTCGTCGCCAGAGAAATTTTGACATCTCCTTTACGGCTAACTATTCCAAACGCTCCGGATTCCGCATTCCCATATGGCCTTTTAATAATGCTGAATTGAAAAATAGCATTGATTTTTCATTTACTTTCACTCTCAGTAATGTAGTAACAGAACAGAAACGCGGTCAAATCGATGATCCCAATGTCAAATTTGAAGAACAGGATCGTACCGATCGCTGGTCGCTTACACCCCGAATCACTTATTCATTCAGCAATCGTGTGCGTGGGGGTGCTTTCCTGGAAGTTGGTACCACCAATAGCAAACGAATTGGAAAAACCAAAATCCAGGAATTCGGTATAGATATTAATATTGCCATTCGAGGAAATTAAGAGGAGGCTGGACATCAAAAAACTTTGGCTACCCTATGGCATAATCTGGTTGATTATTCCAGGTTTACTTTTTTGTAATCATAACAGACCTGCTACGCTCCCTCAATTTGATGGAAATTTGGCTTTTCAATATTTAACCAAGCAGGTGGATTTTGGCCCTCGGGTACCTGGCACGCCAGCCCACAACAAGTGCCTGGATTACCTTGCCAGTGAGTTAAAAAAATATGGCGGTCGGGTAACCATGCAGCCTTTTTTAGGACGCCTGGCTTTACTCAATAAAAGCGTAACCATGACAAATATTGTAGCAAGTTTTTGGTTGGACAAGCCAGAACGCGTACTGCTCTGTGCTCACTGGGATTCCCGCCCCATGGCTGATCAGGACCCCCGTCCTGAAAATCGTTCTAAACCCATCCCTGGTGCCAATGATGGGGCCTCCGGAGTTGCTGTACTGCTGGAAATTGCCCGTCTCATCCACACCCAGGAACCGGCTTATGGGGTGGATATCGTTTTCTTCGATGGAGAAGATGCTGGGGTAGAGGGACAATCGAATACGTATGCGCTCGGCTCTCAGCATTTTGCTCAAAATGCAGCTCTTAATTACCGGCCCAAATTTGGCTTACTTCTGGACATGGTAGGGGATAAAGACCTGCAAATTTATCAGGAACAAAATTCATTGCGGTATGCTCCTAATATCGTTAAAATGGTCTGGTCTCATGCTGAGATGCTCGGACTGAATGCCTTTATTCCTACCCCCGGATATGAAGTTACGGATGATCATATGCCTTTGTTAAAGGTGGGAATTCCTTGTATCGATATCATTGATTTTAATTATAAATACTGGCATACTCTCGAAGACACCCCGGACAAATGCAGTCCCCAGAGTTTAGCTCAGGTGGGACAGTTAATAGTTAGTCTTCTTTACAATCCTTAATGCCGTTAATCCGCCGGTGAAATTTTCAGATAAAAAAACAAAATCCTTTGCATTACTAATATGAGGACCTGGTTTGAAATCCGCTGTACGATAACCCCTGAACTGGAAGATAGTCTGGTTAGCTTTATGATAGATTTAGGAGCCACCGGTTGCTGGGTTGAAAATAACACTTTGCTGGCTTATTTTTCCGAAAAAGTGTGTACCACTCATATTTTAAATAAAATAGAAAATTACTTAAAGGAATTGCGGCAACTGGGATTTCCTGTCATTCCAGGTCAGATTAAGGTACGTAAAATAGTCGAACAGGATTGGAACAGCGAATGGAAAAAGTATTTTAAGCCCATTCAAATCAGTAAGCATCTGTATGTAAAACCCACCTGGGAAAAATGGCAGGCTCCAAAAGGCGCTCAAGTCATTGAAATCGATCCGGGTCAGGCTTTTGGTACTGGAAACCATGTCACGACTCGTACCATGTTACAGTTTCTGGAAAAATATTTAAAACCGGGAACTCTGGTTCTGGATGTGGGTACCGGAACTGGAATTTTGGCCATTGCTGCGGTCAAACTGAGTGCTAAAAAAGTTATCGCCCTGGATATCGATCCAGTAGCCATTAGCACGGCTAAACAAAACCTCCAAATAAATCGAACTGAAAATAAAATCAACCTTCTGGTGGGTAGTGTAAGCTGCTTAAAATATAAACAAAATTTTGACATGATCCTGGCCAATTTAACCGGTCAGGCTATTATTTCTATGATTGGCGATTTTGCTAATTTATTAAAACCTGCTGGCCATTTGTTGATCTCGGGTATTCTTCAGGTCGAGATGAACTCTATAATTGAAAAAATTCAAGAAACAGGTGCATTTCATTTGTCTGAACATAAAATTGAAGATGGCTGGGTAACATTTAGTTTTAAAAGAAATTTTGAAAACGAAATCCAATAATGTTGAATTTACCACGAAAATATGAAAATATGTACGCAGGTGTGGGTTTTTATGGCTTAATGATGGAGGATGATATTGTCAAACCATAAAAAAATTGCGGCCATTGATGTGGGCACCAACACCGTATTACTCCTTGTCGCAGAAATTAGTGATGCCACCATCCACCCTCTTTACCAGCAGGAACAGATTGTGCGATTGGGCGAGGGCGTCGATAAAACGCAACGAATTAAACCTGAGGCCATGCAGCGCACACTGCACGCGCTTAAAGAATATGTTAAAATAACCAGAGATTTTCATGTAGAAACCATCTTGATTGCCGGCACCAGTGCCTTGCGTGATGCCCGGAACAGGCAGGAATTTTTGCAACTGGTTCATCAAGAACTGGGAATATCCATTCGGGTGCTATCGGGCAAAGAAGAAGCGGAATTGACATACTGGGGGGCTTTATCAAATAAACAACATCTCCAGGGAAAAATTATGTTAATGGATATTGGAGGGGGCAGCACCGAATTTGTTTCGGGAAACATTAACCAAATTGACCATATTCTGAGTCTGGATATAGGCTCTGTAAGACTCACAGAGCGTTTTATTCACCACGATCCCGCAGCAGAAGAAGAAATTAAATCAATCAGCAATATAATTACAACTCAATTAAAACAGCTTAAATATTTTAATCAAAAACATGACTATTTAGTGGGGGTGGCTGGCACGGTAACGACTTTAGCTGCCATCCAGCAAAAATTAGAGCCTTATCTACCTGAAAAAGTAGACGGCAGCCGGTTGAAATTAGATGATGTTAAGCAGCTCGTGGATTTACTAAAAGGTAAGACTCTCGAAGAAAGAAAACTATTACCCGGTCTTAACCCAAATAGAGCAGATGTAATCCTTGCGGGTGCTTTAATATTATTAGAAAGCATGAAATATTTTGAATTAGATGAAATTTTAGTGAGCGACCGTGGTTTGCGGTTTGGCCTGATCTGGGAATACCTGAAAACTCTTTACAGTTAATATTGAATATTCAAAAAATTTGTCCAACTTCCTTGCCATTAAAATCAAAATATCTTATATTCTCACCTTGAAATGGCACACAAATCAAACAATTCGCCGGTCACAGATGAACAAGTTATGCACTGGATATTACGAGTCATTTTAACCATACTCCCCATTTTGGCGCTGGCTTATTTTTATACAGGCAGCAAAATCTATCACAGTATAAACCGTGTTTGGACCTTACCGCCCGTTCATTTGAAGTGGTATTTACTGGGAATGATTGGTTATCTAAACCTGCATCCCCTGTTGCTCATTTTAGGTTATCTTATTGGATTCGACAGTCTCGTTAAAACCATCCGTGAGGGTTACCGTTTATGGGATTTTCTTTTCACGTACCCCTTCTGGTTCGGTTTAATCTTTGTTGCTGAAATGATTCCCTGGCTGCTGTTGACCGACCTGCTAAAAGTGCCCTTTTTCCCCTTTTTTAAAAGGTTCAGGACCGAGTGGTTAAATATTCAATCTTATTTCATTTTATCCCTGGCCGCCTTTTTGTTTTTTTACATAATCATCCGTGTTTACCTGGATACCAATCGCGTGAGAATTGTTGCGACCCAATTACGGGTATCAAAATTACCCGCAACACTGGCAGGGTTGAAAATTGTTCATATCAGTGATCTTCAGGCCGATTCGCGGACAGGTCTTCGTAAATTAAAACGCTATATCAAAAAAGTAAACCAATTGAAACCCGATGTGGTGTTTTTTACCGGAGACCTCGTAACCTCAGGGGAGAAATATATTGAACAAGGTGCAGAGATGCTGTCAAACATTCAAGCCCGTTACGGAGTCTATGCGTGTCTTGGGGATCACGATTACTGGAGCAATCCGAAAAAGATTTCCGAGCTGCTCAATCAATACAATGTTATAACCCTTGAAAATGTGAATAAGTTTGTTCGCGTTGGATTTGATAGTTTACTGGCCACTTTTGTAACCAACGTATATCAGCAACGCCCCTCGCTTGATAATTTAAATATGCTCATGGGAGCTCAGCCACGTGGCGCGCTGGACATTTTTGTGACCCATCAACCTTCCGCAGAACTGATTGAAATGGCTGCGGATGCTGGGTATCAATTGTTTCTTGCCGGCCACACCCATGGTGGACAAATCGTTTTTCGACCGTTTGGATTGAAATTTACTGTGGCTCGTCTGGAAAATAAATATTATACAGGATTTTATTGGATAAACCATATGCTGGTGAGTGTCAATAATGGTCTGGGTCTCACGTTCGCACCGTTTCGGTACCATGCACCAGCCGAAATTACCCTGATCACTCTGAGTCCAGGAACTGCTGCGACAAATCATAGAGTAACCGACAACTAAGGCCTGTACGTGGTAAATTTCTTAGTCTATTTAATTCAAAAACTTTGAGGATGCCCATGTAAATCCCAATTGAACAAATCCCAAATCCCGAAACGAAGTTGAAAAGAGGAAGGAGGCTTTGTGTAAGAAAGATAGTCCCTGGGGGATCAATTGGTGGACAAAAACTAATCTCGGGGCTTTAACCACTGATTTACACTGATAGACTCAGAATAAAAAATAGGTCTTCACAAAACCCAATGAGCGTAGATGGATTAAGCTGTAACATTGAATAAAAGTCCCCCTCTCTTGAGCCAAGAGAGGGGGATTTAGGGGGTGAGTTTGAAAAA
>CAZMEG010000038.1:0-13337 GCA_964565205.1 uncultured Cytophagia bacterium | reverse complement strand
GGATTTATATTTCCCGTGGCTAATTTGATTGTTTTTACGGATCACCAGTTTTATGGACGAAGAAAAAGATTAAAAATCCCCAGGAAATTTTCACATGGGCTTTCTCCCAGAGATTTAAAATCCATTAAAATTGGTGATTATGTAGTGCATGTGGATTACGGGATTGGTATTTTTAAGGGATTAAAAAAGATTTCAGTTTCCGGTCATGAAAGAGAATGTTTACGTTTAGAATACAGAGATGGAGATAAAGTTTATGTGCCTCTGGAACGGATGGGGCGCGTGCAAAAATATTCCAGCCGGGAAGGTCATAAACCCACCATAAACAAACTCGGCTCTCCTGAATGGCAAAAGCTTAAGGCCAGGACCAAGAAGAAGCTTAAAGACATGGCGGATGAGTTAATTAAAATTTACGCCCAGCGCAAAGCTAAACCTGGCCATGCTTTTTCAAAAGATACTCTGTGGCAAAAAGAGCTGGAGGCGTCTTTTCCATTTGAAGACACACCCGATCAAATTAAGACAACCCTTGAAGTTAAAAAGGATATGGAAAGCCCAAGACCTATGGATCGGCTGGTTTGTGGTGATGTTGGATTTGGTAAGACCGAAGTAGCCGTACGGGCTGCTTTTAAAGCTGTAATGAGCGGAAAGCAGGTGGCGATGTTGGTACCTACTACCGTTCTGGCTTATCAACACTATTCTACATTTAGAGATCGTCTTGAACGCTTTTCAGTTAATGTGGAAATGCTCTCACGTTTTCGCACCAAAGCTGAACAAATTAAAATACTCGAAGGCCTGAAAAACGGTCGTATTGATATTGTTATCGGGACACATCGCCTCTTATCTGAAGATGTTTCTTTTAAGGATTTAGGCTTAGTGATAATAGATGAGGAGCAACGGTTTGGTGTTCGCCATAAGGAAAAACTTAAAAGATTCAAAGCTACCATTGATGTTTTAACCTTAACGGCGACCCCCATTCCAAGAACACTCTATCTTTCACTGATGGGAGCGAAGGATGTGTCATATATCAATACCCCTCCTCGAAATCGTCAACCAATTGTTACAGAAATTGTGCCTTTTAATAAAGAAGTAATACGGGAAGCCATTTTACGTGAACTGGAACGCGGGGGCCAGGTGTTTTTTGTGCATAATCGTGTACAGACTATTGATCGCGTGGCTAACATGATTAACAATCTTGTTCCTGAGGCTAATGTCGCCGTAGCGCATGGTCAAATGCGAGAAAGAGATCTTGAAAAGGTCATGATCGATTTTGTTCAACAAAAGTATCAAGTTCTTGTGGCTACCATGATTATCGAAAATGGCCTGGACATGCCCAATGTAAATACTATAATAATCAACCGTGCCGATAAATTTGGACTTGCGCAGCTTTATCAGTTGCGTGGTCGGGTGGGACGTTCTCATATTCGAGCTTATGCTTATCTTTTAATTCCACCTGTAGAACTGTTAACCGATGAGGCTTTAAAGCGGTTGCGTGCCATTGAAGAATTTACCGAATTGGGTTCGGGAAGCCAGCTTGCCATGCGGGACCTGGAAATTCGTGGTGCAGGCAATTTATTGGGTGCCGAACAATCCGGGTTTATTGATGCTCTCGGTTTTGATTTATATAATAAACTTCTAGACGAGGCTATAAAGGAGCTTAAGAAAGAAAATCAATTGTTGATTGAAGAGGAAAAACCTGAAGTAGATACCCAGGTCAATGTGGACTTCGATGCATTTATTCCGGACACTTATGTAGCCAATGATTCTGAACGTGTTGAGCTTTATCGACGCTTGATTGGTACCGATTCACTTCAGGAGATAGAAGAAATAAAATCTGAACTAGAAGATAGATTTGGCAAACTTCCTGAACCGGCACAAAATTTGTTAAATTTAGTTTCTTTAAGATTACTCGGGAAAAAATTATCTTTGAAGAAAATTAATGTAAATAACGATGTTATGGAAGCCGTTTTCGATGAAAGTTTCTTCGAAAACGGACGGGAACAATTCCAGAATAAGCTGGGTTCAATGGTAGCTAACGTTTCTGAAAAGTTCGAGTTTTTCCAGAACGAGGGATTGGGAATCCGTTTAAGTTTAGCTGGTCCAAACAATAAAATTGAATATGCCAGAAACTTTCTGCTCAGTTTATTTCCAGAAAATAAAGAACAAGAATTAATTTTAAAATGAACCAAGGGAGAAGCCTTCGTGACAAGAAAATTTGTTATCTGTTTGTTAGCTGGGTGTTTTTTGTTATTTAATTCATGTGATAATAACAAGAAAAAACAAATAGTTATAGCAAGTGTTGGTAACGAAAAGCTAACCCTTAAAGAAATTTTAGAGGATATTCCTGTTGAAATAAAGAAAAATCTTACCACGGCAGATGTAAAAGAATATGTGCAAAAATGGATCAATTCTCAGGTATTATATCAAGAGGCAAAAAGACGGAACTTGGATGACGATCCTAATCTAAAGAAAGAGTTCAAAAAGGTTAAAAGAGAGCTACTGGTTGATAGGCTTATTGAACTTGAACTCAAAAACGATGTTTCTGTCACGGATGAAGAGATTGAAAAATATTATGAAGAGCACAAAGATGATTTTATTCTTACAGAAGATCAGGTTCATGCCTATCACATTCTGGTGAAATCCCGTAAGGAAGCCAACAATGTTAGAAAAAAATTAAGAAAGGGCGAAGATTTTGAAAATGTGGCTAAAGAAATTTACGGCGATTCTGTTAAAAAAAATGAATGGGATCTTGGTTACTTTACCAGGAGTGAAATAATACCGGAAATTGCAAACAAGGTGTTTGATATGCCGGTGGGTTCTATTTCATTACCGATTAAGTCCGAATTTGGTTATCATATTATAAAGGTGATTGACAAACAAAAAAAGGGTACCTATAATAAACTGGAAAATGTTAGAGAAGAGATCAAATTTAAACTGGAAGCTTTAAAAAAACGAGCTCAATATCAGCGTCTATTAATTCAAGTCAGGAATAAAACCCCGGTTGAAACGTATTTTGATATTCTGAATAAAGTTAAATTAGATTCATTAATTCACAGGGATACACCATGAGAAAATATTTAATTTTTCTGCTCTTCCTAATTGTTTTTCCCTGCCGGCTCTTTGCGCAGGACGTTTTAGATAGAATTGTAGCAGTGGTGGATAATGATATTATTTTACTTTCTGAATGGTCTCAATATACTTATAGTTTAGCTTTACAATTAGGCATTGACCCCCAAAAAGAACCCGATAAAATAGATAAGCTACAGAAACAAACTTTAAATGATCTTATTATTCAGAAAGTTTTACTGGTTAAAGCTCGTGAAGACAGCATTGAAGTCAACGAAAAACAGGTGGATAATGTTCTGGAAGAACAGATTAATCAAATGATTGCCCAACTGGGTTCTCAAGAAAAATTAGAACAGTATTTCAATAAAAGCATAAGGCAAATAAAGCGAGAATTTCGTGATGAGGTTAAAGATCAATTAATGGTTAGAACCCTTAGAGATAAAAAATTTCAGGAGATTCAAATTAACCGTCGGGAAGTAGAAGAATTTTACAAAACCTATCGGGATAGTTTACCGGAAATCAAAGAGTCTGTGAAGATCAGCCATATACTCATGAAAGTTCAGCCCAGCCAGGAAGCCGTTGAAAAAGCTCGCAAAAAAGCGGAAGAAATATTACAGCGGTTAAAGAATGGAGAAGATTTTGCTGAATTAGCAAAAAAGTATTCAGATGATCCGGGTTCTGCTTCAAAAGGCGGTTACCTCGGTCCTATGAAAAGAGGTGATCTGGTAAAAGAATTTGAGGAGGTTGCTTTTTTATTAGAACCGGGAGAGATTTCCGATATTGTTCGAACTCAATTTGGGTTTCATATTATTAAATTAGATAAAAAGCGTGGAGAAAAAATATACCCGCGTCACATCTTAATAAAATTAGAGGCCACCCCGGAAGACGAAAAAGCCACCGTTGAAAAGTTAAAAAAGATAAGAGAAAAAATTTTATCAGGAGAAATTACTTTTGAAGAAGCTGCCAAAAAGTATTCTCAGGATAAAACCACAGCCGATAAAGGCGGCGATCTTGGCTGGTTTCAGGTGGATCAATTTCAGGTGGAAGAGTTTAAAAATACCATAAAGCATCTTAAAGTTGGCGAAATTTCTCAACCTGTAAAAACCAAATTCGGTTACCATTTAATTCGATTGGACGAGCATCAACCGAGGCGAAAACTGGATATTAATAAAGATTGGGAACAGATTGAGATGTGGGCTTTGAATTTAAAGAGACAGCGAGAATTTCAGAAATGGATTGAGGAAATAAAAAAAGATGTGTACATTGATGTGAAATTGTAAGCGATTTTAGGGCTTAAGTTTTGCTTGGAATTGTAGCACAGGTTTTATTATGGTTAGCCATATTATTAGGCATTGTTATTATACCGTTTGGTATACCGGGTACGTTTTTAATTGTTGGTAGTGCTTTAATTTATGCCTGGTTAACTCATTTTGCTATAATTACCTGGAAATTTTTATTAATTTTATTGTTTATTTCCATTTTGGTAGAAGTAATTGAATTTTTTCTGGGAGCGGCAGCCGCTGCGAAATATGGTGCTTCGAAGGTTGGAATGTTTGGAGCCATTATTGGTGGGTTTTTTGGAGCTGTGTGGGGTAGCCCACTTTTTCCACTGGTAGGCACGGTGATTGGAGCCTTTGTCGGGGCTTTTATTGGTGCAGGCTTATTTGAATTTATAGTAACGAGGGATCTTGAGAAATCTTTACGGGCAGGATATGGAGCATTTTTAGGCTCAATCGGTGGCAAATTAATTAAAATAACCGCAGCTTTGGCTATGGCAGTGATGATCGGGTTTCAACTTTATTAATTTTTCAAACAAGTTTAAAAACGCCTATATTATATTTAAAATGCATATAGATCGATTTCATATTTCAGTATTCTTTCTGCTCCTGCCAGTTTTTTTATTGAGTGATCAGAACTTCGCCCAATCCAATGTATCAACCAGTGCCTTTGTTTTAGCCCGATTAAAGTATCATGGCGGAGGAGACTGGTATAATGATCCTTCCATTATTCCAAATCTTCTGGCTTTTTTAGCCGATAACACAAATATTGATGTTGGTAAAGACCAGGCTGTGGTAGAGATTATGGATGAAGACCTTTTCAATTATCCTGTTATCTTTATGACCGGACATGGGCGAATCTCTTTTTCCAAAGAAGAGGTGCAGCGGTTACGATTTTACCTGACCCACGGGGGTTTTTTGTACGCTGATGATGATTATGGCATGGATAAATATTTTCGGAGAGAAATCAAAAAGGTTTTTCCTGATAAGGAACTGGTCGAGTTACCTTTTTCTCATGAGATTTACCATTGTCATTTTCAATTCCCAAAGGGTTTACCCAAAATACATGAGCACGATGGAGGCCCTCCTCGGGGTTACGGAATTTTTTACGAGGGTCGTATGGTTGTTTTTTATACTTTTGATACAAACATCTCAGATGGATGGGCTGATCCAAATGTTCACGGTGACCCTGCAGAAATCAGACAACAGGCTTTTAAAATGGGCACCAATATTATAGTTTATGCTTTAACACATTGAGGCTTACCATGGGTAAATATTCTGAAGTTTATCAGAAGATTATTTTAAAATTAAATAAACTTAGAAAAAGAGAAAAAAAGGCTCGTTTATTTGAAGGAATCCTCATTTTTATTTTCGTTGCTTTAATCACTATTTCCTCTGTTTTACTATTCGAGGCGATGGTGGAATTGCCTGTTGTTGCGAGGCTAATCTTGAGTATTTTGATGTTTTTGATATTGGCCGGTACCTTTATATGGTATGTACTGCGACCCTTATTTTACATGATTTTTAAGGCGAATTGGCCGGACGAAATTAGTTTGGCTTTAGAAGTTGGAAAACATTTCCACTATATTCGAGACCGACTTGCCAATGCTTTACAATTGTTCCATAAACATCAAAATAACCGTGAGGGGTATTCGTTAGAACTTGCCGACGCCTCCTTGCTTTCTGTGGAGAAAGAGGTACGGAATCTTGACTTTGCCGAGGTGGTTGATTTTTCTCCTGTGAAAAAATGGTCTCGATGGACTTTAATAAGCACTGTCTTATTTATCATTTTAGTATTGGCTTTTCCATCAAGATTTACAGAAGGGGCTTTTCGATTATTAAACCCTTTGCGTGATTTTAACAAAGCCGAGAGTTTATTTTTCCAGGTAGTACCTGGCAATGTTGAAATTGTTAAAGGGGAAAATGTCCATGTACAGGCAAAAGTCTCCGGGCCCCACCTTGTAGAACTGGGGTTCGGTTATAAGAAGTCAGAAGCAGCGGAATATGAATTAAGAAAGCTCAAACGTCAGCAAGACGGGACCTTTAATTATATATTCGAAAATGTGAGGGAGCCAATCAGTTATTATTTTTATAGCAAGAAACACCAGAGTGACCTTTATACAATTTCTGTGGTAGAGTTGCCCTTTATGCGTAATCTTCAAATTAGTTTGAAGTATCCAGAATACACAAAATTAGGCACACAATTTCTTGAAGAAAATGTAGGAGACGTAACTGCCTTAAAAGGCACGAAAATCAATTTTACCGGCATTGTCAACAAACCTTTGCAAAGCGCTGAACTTATTTTTGACGATGGAAAAAAGATTCCATTACAAATTTCAGGTACCCATTTAAGAGGGAATTTTACTCTACTTAAAGAGGGTAGTTATCATATCAATTTAATTGATCAACAAAACCGTAAAAATGCGCACCCCATTGAATATCGCCTGTCGGTAATCGAAGATGAATTTCCGTTTGTGCAAATTACTTTTCCGGGAAGAGACATCGACCTGAATGAAAATATGCTGGTTCCGTTAACCATTGAAGCCCAGGATGATTTTGGCTTTTCCCGAATTAGACTTGCCTATAAAATTTTAAAACAGGGCACTGAAGAGAATGGCGTGCATTATTTGAATATTCCTTTGTCTGATCAGCCATCGGAGAAATTAATTTTAAATTATAAATGGGATATGTCCAAACTTAATATTTTCCCTGAGGATGTGGTAAGCTATTATGTAGAAGTTTTTGATAATGACCGAGTTTCCGGACCAAAAAGATCCAGAAGTTTAACTTATCGAGTACGTTTCCCTTCGCTTTATGAAATTTATGAAGAAGTGGCTAAAGGGCATGAAGAAACTTTTGAAAATCTGGAAGATATCTATGAGCAGGGAGAAACCTTAAGAAAAGAATTAAAAGAAATCATGCAGGAAATGAAGCGTGATCCAGAGTTGAATTGGGAGCAAAAGCAGAAAGTTCAGGAGGCTCTCAAAACTCAGGAAGATTTGCAGAATAAGTTGCAAGAGGTCCAACAAAAATTAGAAGAAGTGGTGAAACGTCTTGAACAAAATGATTTGTTATCGGCGGAATTACTTCAAAAATATCAGGAATTACAGCAACTTCTGGAAGAAGTTCTTACTCCCGAATTGAAGGAGGCTTTAAGGGAGTTGCAAAAGTCGTTGGAACAGATGGATCCTCAGAAGCTAAAAGAAGCCATGGAGAAGTTTGCAACTTCTCAGGAGGAATTTTTGAAATCCATCGAACGGACCATGAATCTGCTGAAACAATTGCATATCGAGCAAAAGTTGGAAGAATCGATTAAAAAGGCCCAGGACCTGTTACGTCGACAAAAAGAGCTTAATAAACAGCTTGCCCAATCTCCTCAAAAGAGCAAAAGGAGCAAGTATGCTCAGCAGCAGAAAGGAATTCGTCAGGATGCTGCTGATTTAAAAAAGGAGCTTTCTGAATTAAAAGAAAAGATGAATGAATTTCCGCAAATGCCTCAGGATCGCATCGAAGCTGCTGAAAACATGTTGTCCGAGAGCCAACTTCAGGGTGAGATGCAAAGAGCTATTCAGCAGCTTCAATCTGGCAATTTTTCCGGAGCGCAACAGAGTGGCCAGCAAATTCAACAAAATTTACAGGAGCTACTGGAAAGTTTACAGACGGCACAAAAGGAATTATCAGAAAAACAGAAAAAAGAATTGATGGAAGCATTTAATCGTTCTGCTCACAATCTTTTGACTCTTTCGGAGTTACAGGAAAAGCTTATGCAAACCACACAAAAATTAGATCGAAATAGTCCGGGTATGGGAGAAGCAGCCGATAAACAGCAGGATTTGCTTTCCGGGTTGTCCCGAATTACCAATCAACTTTATGAGCTTTCTCAGAAAACTTTTTTCATCACTCCCGAAATGGGCAAGGCATTGGGCAAGGCCTTATCTGGAATGCAGCAGTCCATACAGAGTTTTGAAGGTCGGGATGTAAAAAACTCCCTGCGGAATCAGGGTAAAGCAATGGCTGGTTTAAATGAAGCGGCCAAACAGTTGCGAGATGCCATGCAAAATATGAGCGGCGCATCTTCGGCTATTGGCTTTCAAGAGATGATGCAGCGGTTGATGGGTATTTCGCAACAACAACAGGGGATTAATCAACAAACCGAACAACTGGGCAAAAAACCCGGAATGAGTCTGGAGGAACAAGCTGCCATGCAGCGTTTAGCGGCTGAACAGGAAGCTGTAAGAAAATCGCTGGAACAGTTGCGAAAGGAATTCGGTAACCGTTCCGAGATACTGGGGGATCTGCAAAAAATCAGTGAAGACATGAAAGAAGTTGTTAAAGATCTTGAAAAGCAAAACATCAGTCGTAATACAATTAATCGGCAGAAACGTATCCTTTCAAGATTGTTGGATGCCCAGCGTTCGGTTCATCGGCGCGATTTTAGTAAAAAACGCCAGGCCGAAACGGCTAAGGAGTATGAAGCCGTCAATCCTGCTCCGTTACCTGAAGAAAAATTGCAGGAAAAGGATCTGCTTAAAGAAGCCCTTTTAAAAGCCTTAAAGGAAGGCTATTCAAAAGATTATAAAGAGCTTATAAAAAAATATTTTGAAGCCATATCAAAAGAAACTGTTAATAACTAACAGCTCAAAAGATTAACAATAATGAATCGTTTAATAAAATTAGCCGTTTTACTTTTTATTTCAGGGACATATGCTGCTTTAGTGTTTTCCCAATCCTCATTTACCAATAACCGCTTGCGAATGGCATCTGATTTTGAGAGGCGTGGTGATTATGAACGAGCCCTTGACATTTATCTTGGTCTTTATCGGATGGTCCCTTCCAATCAGCTCTACTACGAAGGTGTTAAGCGGAATATGTTAAATCTACGTCGTTATGATGAATTGATCGGAATTATTAAAACCCGATTAAGTCAAAAGAATGATTTAAAATTGTGGGCGGACCTGGGAGATGTCTACTATAAAGCCGGAAAAGAGGAAGAAGCTAAGCAATTATGGAACGAGCTTTTACAGAAATATGCTTCCGATCGACGCATTTATCCTTATGTCGCAAATGCTATGCTGCAAAATCGTCTTTTTGATGAAGCTATTGAAGTATATAAACTTGCTCGTAAGAATCTGAAACAAAAAACTTTGTTTATATTCGAACTGGCCAATATTTACACTTTAAGATTAAATTTCAAGGAAGCCACTCTTGAATATTTAAAATATTTAGAAAAATATCCCAAGCAATTTACTTATATTGAAAGCAGAATTTATAAATATACCGATGATCCGGAACATGCTCGTGAAGTTGCGGAAGTCCTTTTAACTTATTTACCAAAGAGTCGGCATAAATATTTAATGAGAAAACTTCTGGCTAATTTATATATTCGAATGAAGGATTTTTCCAGCGCCTTGCGTGAATTTAAAAAGTTAGAAAACGTGGAAAATCCATTAGAAGGCCAGCAGAGAATTCCAGGGAGAGAAATATTCACTTTTGCTGACCAAGCTTTAAGAGCCGGTCAATATAAATTTGCTCGTGAGGCCTATTCTCTTTTGCTGGAAAAATACCCCAATTCTCCGTTTCAGATTCAAGCAAAATTTGGGTTAGCGATAACCAACGAGAAACAGGGATTTTATGAACAGGCAATTACAAATTATGATGAGATTATTCGCACAGTACCCAAGAGTGTCTGGGCTCAGGAGGCCATGTTTAAAAAAGGAGAAATATATTTTAAAGATCAGTTTGATTTAAGCAAAGCAATTGAAACCTTTAAAGATTTGTTAAAAAGGTACCCCAACGGGTCTAAAACTATCGAGTGTTATTTTCGCTTAGGCGATTGTTATGCTGCTCAGGGAAAATTTAAAAAAGCGCAAGACTGGTATGAACGGCCTTTGTTTTTAATTAAGAGTAATTCTGCAGTTAAAGAGAAAGCTCAGTTTAAAAGTGCCTGGATGGATTTTATTATGGGGAATTTTGAGGAAGCTCTGAAAAAACTCCATGAAATAACCGCAGAAATGAATGCTTCCACGGCTGAGAATTATGAGAATGACGCTCTGGAGTTGATATTTTTAATTGAAGAAAACTTGAAAGAAAATAAAGAAGCTTTAAAACTTTATGCTCAGGCTAATGGTCTTTCGCTGCAAAGAAACTATTCAGAGGCTATTAATAAGCTTAAAAAAATTCTGGAAAGTTTTCCTGCCACCGGCCTCATCGATGAGACATTAATCAAGCTGGGCGAACTCGAAGATAAACGTGAAAATTACACAGCAGCCATAACTTATCTGGAAGGACTGTTGAAGGAATACCCTGAAAGTATTTATAATGATTTAGCACAAAAAAGAATTGCTGAAATTTATGAAAATGGGTTACATGATTTACAGAAAGCTAAAACGGCTTATGAGTCATTTTTAATGAATTTCCCCAACAGCATTTACATTGAAGAAGTCAGGCAGAAATTAAGAAATCTGGAATCCAAACAATTAAATAATTAAACACCATGAAAAAATTAATATTACTTGTCGCGCTATTAATTTTGGGGTTGAGGCCAGCTTATGCTCAAAAAATATTGATCCCTATGGATTTAAAACAAACCGATCATTTAAAAGCCTACGGCGTGGCCTACTGGTGCCTTGAACGTGGCATTAATGTGGAGTGGTTGTTAAATTATCGCGGGGGCTCATTTATGATGGATTATTTCCCTGCTATCGAGCGAGAGTTGCGATTGCGAGGGGTTTCCTATGAAACGATTAGCGGGGCCCAGGCGACACAGATTTATGCTACGATTGAAGAGGGGAACATGGATGTAGTTCTTCTGGAAAAAGCGCCGGCCATTGCCGTTTATACACCACCCAATAAACAGGTCTGGGATGATGCTGTGACCCTGGCTCTTACGTATGCTGAAATACCTTATACGACCTTATGGGATAAAGAGGTTTTGCGGGGGGATCTGGAGAAATTTGACTGGCTGCATTTACACCATGAGGATTTTACCGGACAATACGGGAAATTTTATGCCAGTTTTCGTAACGCCCCCTGGTACATTGAAGAAGTGATGAAGAATGAAGCTATGGCCAAGGCAGCGGGTTTTTCCAAAGTCTCAGAAGAGAAAAAAGCCGTGGCGCGAATGATAAGAGAATACGTTCGGCGTGGTGGATTTTTGTTCGCCATGTGTTCGGCAACAGATACGATTGATATAGCTCTTGCCGCCGAAAATACCGATATTGTTCCAGCCGTTTTTGATGGAGATCCCCCGGACCCCGATTGTCAATCGAAGCTGGATTATTCCAAAACGTTTGCTTTTGAGAATTTCACAGTGGAGCTCAATCCGCTGGTTTACGAGCATTCCAATATTGATATCCCCCCAAGTAATATGCCAAGAATTCGCAACCCTGAAGCAGATTATTTCACCCTGTTTGAATTTGCTGCTAAATATGATCCTGTGCCCACGATGTTAACCCAAAATCATGTATCAGTCATTAAGGGATTCATGGGACAAACCACCGCATTTCGACGTAGCCTGATTAAAAAATCGGTAACAATTTTAGGCGAGGTAGAGGGTACCGAAGAAGTAAAATATATTCATGGAAATTTAGGCAGAGGGACCTTTACTTTTTTAGGAGGGCATGATCCTGAAGATTATCAACATTTTGTCTATGATCCCCCCACCCAGCTTTCTCTACACAAGAATTCCCCCGGCTACCGCTTGATTCTGAACAATATATTGTTTCCAGCCGCGAAGAAGAAAAAGAGGAAGACATGATTTTCAGTAGCGTTGCTTTTCTACAACCATGGCAGTTGTTATCAACAGAATCATCAAATTGAAACGTGCCTGTTTCGGGTAATTTTACAATTGGAGATTGAAGAACCAGATATCTTTCCATACCAATGCTTTAGAAGAGAAAGCAGCTTATTAAGGGTAACCTTTGATATAAAAAAACAATCCGAGATATATTAAAGGTAGCCTTGAATATGGATGAATGTTTTTGTTATATTTAAACTAACCTTTAATTTAAAAAGAAAGAATATGAACGTTACATTTAGGGCGGTTGAGTAAAGTAAAGAGTGTGAAAAAGCGGAGGTAATCGTAACGCAAACTTAAGTTTGCGTTTACAAGCTTGCGGAGGAATATTTACTTACTTGAAGGTTTTGTCACAATGTTTAACTTTTACAATTAAAGTTTTTATTATGCAAACTAAAGTTTGCTTTACAGGTATAAACTAAAGTTTGTATTACAGATTAAAGGTAAACGCGGTGATCTATTATCGACGAAACCTACCCCATATTCATCCCCCAGGAGCTATATATTTTATTACGTTTCGCCTGGCGGGTAGTCTTCCGAAACATGTCATTCAAAAATTCCGAGAAGAAATGGAGGAAGAGATTCGAAAATTCTCTTTAAAAAATAAAAATAACCCAAAAAAATTGAGCGATGGAACCTATAGAATCCAGAAGAAATATTTTGGTAAATTTGACAAATTATTGGATAATCCAACTACGGGGCCACTCTGGTTACGAGAAGAAAAAATTGCCAACATCGTACAGCGTAAACTACACGAATTGGATTATACTTTTTACAATTTATTTGCATACACCATTATGCCAAACCATGTACAATTGGTTATTCAATTGAACGAGGAAAAGTTGAATGAAATCCTCGGAGAATACAAAATGGTTGTGGGCAGAAAACAAAAAAATTATCCACTGGCCAAGGTTATGCAATTATTAAAAGGAAATACAGCAAGAAAATGCAATGAAGCCCTAGGTCGTACCGGGAATTTCTGGCATCATGAAAGTTATGATCATTTTGTTCGTGATGAAGATGAATTAAATCGAATTATTGAATACGTGCTGAATAATCCTGTAAAAGCTGGATTGGTATCTAGCTGGGAGGACTGGAAATTTAGTTATTATATTTATTTTTGATTTTCACAAACTGAAGTTTGTGTTACAGTCGTAAACGTAAGCTTTAGCTTGTGAGGTTAATTAATCACACGCTCACAAACT
>CAZMEG010000037.1:3532-13459 GCA_964565205.1 uncultured Cytophagia bacterium | reverse complement strand
TTATTTGTTTATTTGTAATTTGTTAAATTTTGAATAATTAGGCTTGTGGAGTAATGGAGTGATGGATTACTGCGGGATAGAAAATTTTTTCCATTAATTCACAAATCCAGTTCTCCATTAATCCATTGGAAATTGTGAAGTTAGACCGTAAGCTTAATTTTCTTTGTAAGTTCACTAAATTTCAGGAGGGAGCATCTTGACCTATTTAACCCATCTCAAATGCAGTTCCTGTCAGACAGAGTTTGATCCACATCAAATTCAAACTTATTGTAAAACCTGCTCGCAACCTTTACTGGCTGTTTACGATCTTGAACGCGCCAGAAAAGAATTAAAGCCTGAGCAATTTTCAAAGCGTCCTAAAAGTTTATGGCGCTATCAAGAATTGTTACCGGTTTTTGATGAGCATAACATAGTAACTTTATCCGAGGGTTGCACTCCACTTATTCCATTAACGAAATTAGGTGAGAGACTGGGCTTGAAATCCGTCTGGGTGAAGGATGAATCACAAATTCCTACAGGCAGTTTTAAAGCCAGAGGATTAGCCATGGCCGTCTCCAAAGCGCTGGAACTGGGCATAAAGCGCCTGGCTATTCCATCGGCGGGAAACGCCGCAGGCGCCCTGGCAGCCTATGCTGCCCGGGCTGGTCTGGAATGCTTTATCTTCATGCCCAAAGATGTGCCTGCAATCAATATTGTGGAATCCCAAATCATGGGAGCTCAGGTCACCCTGGTGGATGGCCTGATCAGTGATTGTGGCAAAAAGGTGAGTGAAGGCAAAGCGAATATGGGCTGGTTTGATGTCTCCACTTTGAAAGAACCTTATCGATTGGAAGGGAAAAAGACCATGGGACTGGAACTGGCCGAACAATGGGACTGGCATCTACCCCAGGTAATCATTTACCCCACCGGCGGCGGCACTGGACTCATAGGCATGTGGAAAGCCTTCGATGAACTGGAACAATTAGGCTGGCTTAAAAGTCCCAAACCCCGCATGATTTCTGTGCAATCCACCGGATGTGATCCCATCACCCGGGCCTTTCAGGCGAATAAAACCGAATCGGAATTTTTTCAAAATGCCCAGACCATTGCTGCTGGTCTTCGGGTACCCAAGGCCTTTGGTGATCGACTAATTCTCCGAGCCCTACAGGAAAGTCACGGGTGTGCCATATCGGTTACGGATGAAGAAATTTTGCAGGCTATGCGAGAACTGGCATCATACGAAGGGATTTTCGCCTGTCCTGAGGGAGCCGCCACCTGGGCAGCATTGAAGAGGCTGGTAGAAAGGGAAGAAATCCAGTCCGATGAAAAAGTGGTTTTATTTAATACCGGTTCAGGATTAAAATATCCTGAGCTGGTGAAATTGTCAAAAAGTTCATAAGAATCGAGTCTGAAAGCGACCTCACTATATGCACAAAATAATTCCATGAATTCTCCATCTGATACCCGTCAGCATTTTGTCTCTCCCCTGGGAATCGTATTAAGTTTCATTGGTGTAGCTGTGGGACTTGGTAACGTATGGCGTTTTCCCTATATGGTAGCTGCTTTTGGTGGTGGCGCATTTTTACTCGTTTATTTGATCATTTTATTCGCTTTTGGAATTCCTGCCCTTCTGGCTGAATTAACCCTGGGCAGAATCTCTCAGCATGGACCCGTTGGAACTTTCAGTCGTATCGGGCTCCCAGGAGGTAAATGGTGGGGATGGCTTCTATTTCTCACTGTCCTTATGGGTACGTCCTATTATACTGTGGTAGTAGGGTGGGTATTAAAATACTTTTTAATTTCTCTTGGCGGTCAGATTACACACATAAATCCTGCCAACTTTTTCGACCGCGTACTGGGCGGATTTTTTGGACAATTCATACCCACAGCGGTGGTATTAACATTAGTTATGTTTGTGCTGTTTTTTGGCATCAATAAAGGTGTGGAACGAGTTAGCAAGGTTTTTATTCCATTACTTTTTGCTCTATTTGTGGTTTTAATTTTTCGCACCTTGACCTTGCCAGGGGCAGTGGCCGGTTTAAAATTTTATTTTTTACCAGATTTCTCAAAATTAAACTGGTCTGTGGTCACCGCGGCCATGGGGCAGGTATTTTTTTCACTGAGTCTTGGCGGCACATTTTTGCTTACCTACGCCAGTTATTTACCCAAAGATAGTAACCTCAATCTCAATGCCCTGTTTACGGGTCTTGGAGATGGTCTGGCTGCCATCTTTGCCGGTCTGGTGATTGTTCCCGCCGCTTACCTTTTTGGCTTACAGTTAAATAGTGGGCCACCTTTAACTTTTGTAACAGCTCCGTTAATTTTTCAAAACTTGCCGGGTGGCGATTTATTTGCGGCTATTTTTTTCTTCTCCCTTTTTATTGCTGCCTATCTTTCCGATGTAGCAGCGTTTGAAGTCCTCGTTGTTACTTTTCAGGAGGAATGGGGATGGCAGCGCCGGCCTGCCGTTTTGTTGATCGGAGCCATAGAATTGTCTCTGGCCTGCCTGTCTATGATAAGCCTGGATTTTTTGCTCAAAAATGATCTTATCTGGGGCTCTACCATGCAACCCGTGGGAAGTGCACTGGTTATTATAGGTCTTACCTGGTTTGTAGGACGGCAACGAACCCTTCACGAAATAAACCCATCAAGCCGGACTTTACCCTGGGAGAAAATCTGGTTTGTTTGGATCAAATTTGTTCTTCCTCTGGGAATTGCAATTATCCTGATCATGGGTTTAAAAGACGTATTTAATACTTTTTTCTAATTAAACACCCTTTCCCCCCATTATAAATTCTCCATAGACTGTCGAAACATTGAACATGTTACATCTATGTCTTGTTGAGCCATGAAACAAAATGATTGCACGAAACAAAATTTGTGTGATTTAAAAAATAATGCTAAACTTTGCAGTTCTAATAACCTAATAAATTTCAGATGCTTAGATGAATATTTCTAAAAATTCAAAAATCAGGAACATGAATTGCAAATCAAGTTCTGAATTAAAGAGAGATCCGTTATGCGTATATTAGTTGTCGACGACGATCCAGATACACAGAGATTGTTGCAAAGGTATTTAACCCGATGGGGCCACGACGTCATTTTAGCCAGTAATGGAGTAGAAGCCTGGGAAATACTAAAAAAAGAAGAATCCCTCAGTTTTATTATCAGTGACTGGATGATGCCCGAAATGAACGGGCTTGAATTGTGTAAAAAAATTCGAGCCGCTGACTTTTCGCATTACATTTACATTATTTTATTAACAGCAAAAGATGCCAAAAATGATCTTATCGAAGGAATGGAAGCGGGTGCCGATGATTTTATTGTTAAGCCATTCAATGTGGGGGAATTGAAAGTTCGCATTCGGGCCGGTGAGCGAATTATTAAACTGGAACATGACTTAGAAGAAAGAAACCGCAAACTGAGTGCCGCCTATGATGTTATTCGTAAAGACCTGGAAGCAGCAGCAAAATTACAGAAAAATCTTCTGCCCGCCTCCTCAACCATCCTGGCCGGAATTAAGTTTGACTGGCTTTTCATTCCATCCACATTTCTTGCTGGTGATATTTTCAATTATTTTTTGTTAGATGAAACCCATGTGGGATTTTATCTTCTGGATGTGGCTGGCCATGGAATTCCAGCAGCCATGCTTTCGGTAACTATCAGTAAAATGCTTTCACCTGAAAATCAGTTCAGAAATCAGCAAAATTATACCTCTTCTATTCTCACAGAGACTCGAATCCTGTCGCCATCTCAGGTAATTTCCTATCTCAATCAGAAATTTCAAAATGAAAATGATGCTATGCAATATTTTACAATGATTTATGGTATTATCGACACCAAAAAACATGAGATACAAATCAGTCAGGCAGCTCACCCTTCACCGCTACTTATAAAAAGAAGTAATGGGATCATTTTAATTGGAGATGGTGGATTTCCCGTGGGCATGTTACCCAATATGGACTACGAAAATAAAACGTTCCCATTCCAACAGGGTGACCGTCTGTTTGTTTATTCAGACGGAGTTATCGAGTGTGCTAATAAAAATCGGGAAATTTTTACAGTGGAACGTTTGATCGATTTTTTAAAATTTTATCGCAACACACCTTTAGATACCATTTTACAAAAGCTAAAACAGGAACTCATTAATTGGCATGGAAGCGAAGATTTTGAAGATGACGTCTCTATATTAGTCATGGAAGGCTAATAATTCATTATGGATTAATGGAGTGCTGGAGTAATGGGAAAGCTTTTTCATTCATCCAGTAATCCATCATTCCAACGCTCCATTACTTGAGTTACTGTGGGACTTTAAAATCAATCTTGGGAATTTATAATTAATTTTGTTATGTCGATTATTTCATTAATGGACTAATTTAAAAGGAGTAAAATGGAGGTTACATGCTTCACAGGTTCTGCTTCGTAGTATTTCTCCTGCTTCTCTATAATCAAGCCTTTACTCAACGTTATACCATAAAAACCTATTCAGTAGAAGATGGATTACCACAATCGCAGGTGAATGTGATCTATCAGGATGACGAAGGATATTTATGGATAGGTACTTATGGCGGCGGTGTCAGTCGCTATGATGGGCTTTCTTTTACAAATTACACAACCAGGGATGGGCTTAATCACAACATTGTTTACGATATTATTGAAGATCATCAAAACAACTTATGGTTTGCAACGGAAGGAGGGCTCTGTAAATTTGACCGGTTCAAATTTACAAGAATTATTCCAGACTCTCTCACCCTTAATTCTGTGTACGCCATTTTTCAGGATAAAAACGGCCTATTGTGGTTAGGTAGCAAGACAGGCCTCTTCACATATGATGGTCATCGGTTTAAAAAATTTACTACACAGGACGGGTTAAGCGATAATATCATCCGGGATATTTTACAGGATAAAAAGGGTGATATCTGGTTAGCTACCGATAAAGGAATTACTCGGTTTGACGGCCATAAATTCAGTACATTTAAAAAACAGCATTTAGGTGAAATTTCAATCTGGAAGCTATACGAAGATAAAGAGGGGAACATCTGGATTGGTACGTTAAATAAAGGCGTAGCCCAGTTTAATGGGAAAACTTTGAAATTTTTCACCAGCAAGAATGGTTTAGCCAGTGATATTGTCCGGGATATTGTGCAGGATCGCACCGGTAACTACTGGTTTGCCACCGAGACCGGGCTCAATTATTATGATGGCAAAAAGTTTCTCACCCTTACCACAAAAAATGGATTAAGTAACAATAACATTCGTGCACTCTTTGAAGATCTGGAAGGGGATATCTGGATCGGTACCTGGGGGGGAGGAATAGATCAATTTCTGGGGTTTACATTTGTTCACTACTCCAGTCAGGATGGGCTCAGTAGCGATCTGGTCATGTCGATTTTAGAAGATAATCAGGGATGTATGTGGTTCGGTACCTGGGGAGGAGGAGTTACCAAATTCGATGGGAAAAAATTTCGCCAATTTTCAGAAAAAGATGGCCTGGCCCTTAAAACGGTTACAACTATCATCCAGGATAAAAAAGGAAAAATATGGCTTGGAGGCGAAGGAGGTCTCAGTTGTTATAATCATAAGAAATTTAAAAATTATAATAAATCTGATGGCTTTCCTTCCGATCAGGTCAATGTTCTTTATGAGGATCATCAAGGCAATATCTGGATTGGTACCTGGGGTAAGGGGGTATTAAAATTTGATGGTGTGAAATTTGAAAATTTTAATACTGAAAAGGGGCTGGCGCACGATGCCATTTTTTCCATACTGGAAGACAGTCACAGTAACCTGTGGTTTGGCGCCTGGGACGGTACCTTGACAAAATATGATGGGGAAGCTCTCACCCGTATTTCCCTAACCCCGGTTCGAAATAAACCCATTTTAGCCATTCTTGAAGACCGCAAGGGAGACCTCTGGTTAGGAACCTATGGGGGAGGTATTGTGAAATATACCCCTCCCAAAAAATATGAAATATTTAATGAAGATAATGGTTTAATGGATGAATCCATACTATTTTTAATTTTTGATGATACCGAAAATTTATGGATTGGCACCAATAAAGGACTCATAAAATTTGACGTTCCTGCTTATAGAAAATCCGGAGTAACACATTTTAAACACTACGGCAAAGAAGAAGGTTTTACAGGTATTGAATGTAATAATGGCGCAGTTTTCAAAGATCATCGGGGTTGTCTCTGGTTTGGTACTATAAAAGGGGTAACTCGTTATATTCCAAAACAGGATCGGATCAATAAGATACCACCCAGAACATATATAACGGATATTAAGCTTTTCTTTGAAAATACAGACTGGTCTAAATTTCACCATGATGGATTTTCTAAAGCCGGGCTGCCCATAAACCTTTCTTTACCTTTTAATAAGAACCATCTAACTTTCAATTTTGTAGGAATCAGCTTAAAATTGCCGGCAAAAGTTCGTTATCAATACATACTGGAAGGTTTTGACCCGCAATGGTCCCCGGTGACTCGAGCTACTCAAGCCACCTATTCAAATCTTCCGCCTGGAAACTATACCTTTAAGGTAAAAGCCTGCAATAATAATGGCATCTGGAATGAAGTGCCCACAACTTTTAGTTTTCGGATTGCCCCACCTTACTGGAAAACCTGGTGGTTTTATCTTATAATGATCTTATTTTCCGGAGGAGGATTTTATGCATTTATATATTTTCGAATTAACAGCTTAAAACGGCAGAGAGTATTACTGGAAGAAAAAGTTTATCAGCGCACCAGAGAGTTACAAAAACAAAAAGAAGAAATTGAACAAATCAACCAGGAACTGGAAAAACTATCTCTGGTCGCCAGCAAAACCGACAACGGGGTTATCATTGCTAATGCACACGGAGAAATCGAATGGGTGAATTCCGGATATACACGAATGACCGGTTTAACCCTGGAAGAGCTTCGAAAAAGCCGGGGAAAAACCATAGCCGAAACCAGTGCAAACCCTAAGATAAAAGAAATCCTGCAAAAAAGTGTCCGGGAAAAACGCTCCATGATTTATGAAACGAAAATAACCCGGAAGGATGGCGAGGTACTGTACGTTTCTTCTACCCTAACGCCAATCTTTAATGATCAGGGAGAATTAGAAAAATTCATAATTATTGATGCGGACATAACCGAACGCAAAAAAGTTGAACAATTTCTTCTTGAAAGTCAAACCCGTTTAAAACTTATCAATACCATTGCAACCGGTATTAATTCTGGTATGTCGGTAGATGAAATCATCGATCAAACAGTTCATTATATTAGCAAATATTTTCCGCATTATCGGGTAGCCTATGCCAAGGTGAACGATGAAAAAATTGTAACCGTCATCCGATCCATTGAACCGGATACACTGAAGCCGGTACAAAATTTACAACTGGATTTGAAAAAAATCCCCGGATATTTACAACACCTTGAAAAACATCATTTCATTGCTGTTGAAGATGTTACACGGGAATCCGTGTTGGAGCCCTTTCAGGAATGGATTCTAAGCTTAAATGTTAAAGCTATTTTAGATGTGGCCGTTTTTCATCAAGGACAGATCATTGGTTTATTATGGTTTGCTTCCCCACATCACCGTAAATGGACCAATCACGAAATTACTACCCTTTGTGAAGTGGCTGATTATCTTTCTATTTTATTCAAGGAAGCTTATGCGCAGCAGGAACGGCAACGAGCCGAGAAAGAAATGCAAATTCAGAAAGCCTATCTGGAAGAGTTATTTGAGTCAGCCCCGGAAGCAATTGTGGTTCTGGATCAAAATGAAAACATCATGCGCATTAATTCTGAATTTACAAGATTATTTGGCTATACGCAGGAAGAGGCTGTAGGCCGCAATATCGATGACCTGATTGTGCCAAAGCACAAGCAAAAAGAATCCCAGCAGCTTCGCGATAAGGTCGTCCATGGTCAGCCGGTTAACCTGGAAACTATCCGTCAGAGAAAAGATGGATCACTTGTACATGTTTCTATTTTGGGCACCCCGGTAGATTTTGAAGGGGGTCAGATTGCCATTTACGGAATATATCGGGATATCACTGTGCGGAAAAAAGCAGAGATGGAACTCAGGAATGCCAAACGTATGGCAGAAGAAGCGAATCGAGCTAAAAGCGAATTTCTGGCAAATATGAGTCACGAAATTCGAACTCCTCTTAATGCCATCATTGGCATGACCGAGTTAGCCCTGGATACCCAACTGGACCCTGAACAGAGGGAATATCTGGAGGTAATTCAAACCGCTTCCGACGCCCTGCTGAGTTTGATTAATGATATTCTTGACTTTTCTAAAATTGAAGCCGGACAGATGGAGCTTGAGCAGGTTGATTTCAATCTTCGTGAGGTAGTAGAAAATGTAGCTGAATTGTTCAGTGTCAGGGCAGCAAAAAAGCATCTGGAACTGCTCTGTTACATGGATCCTCAATTACCTAATTGGGTAACCGGTGACCCCACACGCATAAGACAGATACTGGTCAATCTGGTGAGTAACGCTGTCAAATTTACCGATGAAGGTGAAATTTCTATTCATGTTGAAGCTAAAAAACCGAATGGTAAAACAGGTCGGAAAGATGATAAAGTGGGACTCTATTTTGCTGTAAAAGACACAGGCATCGGATTGACTGCCCAGCAAAAGAAGCACATTTTTGAAAAATTTACACAGGCTGATAGTTCAACAACCAGAAAATTTGGTGGTACGGGGCTGGGGCTGAGTATTACCAAATCTCTTGTAGAAATGATGGGCGGTAAAATCTGGGTCACCAGTCAACCCGGGAAAGGGAGTACATTTCACTTTACCCTGGAACTACCCGTGGCTAAAGAACAGCAGACCAAGTTAGACGAATTTCATTATCCCGATTTTGATCACGTCCGCGTTCTTGTCGTGGATGACAACGAAACCAATCGACTTATTTTGCGGCGAACTCTGGAAAGCTGGCATTTAAAAGTTTATGAAGCCTCCAGCGGAAATGAAGCATTAAAATGGCTAAAATCCTCCAGAATAAAATTAGACCTGATCATTCTGGACTATCAGATGCCTGAAAAAGATGGTTTACAAGTAGCAAGTGAAATACGTAAGTTAAATTTACATAAAAATACTAAAATACTGATGTTATCTTCGTGGGGCACATCCCCTGAAAAAATTGAACGAGAAAAGTACATAGACAAATCCATATCCAAGCCTGTTAGACAATCGAGATTGTTTAATATGCTTCTGGAGTTATTACGTAAAAATGGCGATAAGCAAAAAGAGTCTGATTTGGAAGTTAAAAGTGATGAGATACCTCGTTCAAACACTTCACCAAAAATTTTACTAGTTGAAGACAATCGTGATAATCAAAACCTGGCTAAACTTTTGCTCAACAAGGCGGGCTATCAGGTCGATATTGCTGAAAATGGTAAAGAAGGGATCGAGGCAGTAGAAAAATGCCATTATAATCTCATATTGATGGATATTCAGATGCCCATTATGGATGGGTTTGAAGCTACCCGTATCATTAGAAAAATGGAGCGAGAAAGGAAATGGGCCAGGATCCCTATTGTGGCTCTCACGGCTCATGCCATCCAGGGTTATCGAGAAAAATGCCTGCAAAATGATATGGATGATTATATCACTAAACCCATAAAAAAGGATTCATTACTGGAAACCATAGAAAAATGGATTGATCACCGTCCCGAAATTTTAATCGTAGACGATGTTGAAGATAACCGTCGACTGCTTCATCATATTCTAATGAAAGATCACAAATTCCATCTTTTGTTTGCAAATAACGGTCATGAGGCTGTAGAAATTTTAAAACGGAGAAAACCAGCTCTCATTCTTATGGATATGGAAATGCCAGTACTTAATGGTTATGAAGCCACCAGACTGATTCGATCCTTGCCCAATGGACAGAATATCCCAATTCTGGCACTAACAGCCCATAAGAGAAATGATATAATAAAAAAATGT
>CAZMEG010000037.1:0-3522 GCA_964565205.1 uncultured Cytophagia bacterium | reverse complement strand
TGAAATAGGATGCAATGACTGTCTTACCAAACCTCTTCGTAAGAAAAAATTATTAACAACAATCCAGAAATATTTAAAAGTTGAAGAGACCATATCTACAATAAATGAAAATCGATTTATTAGTATAACAACTAAAACAGGAGAGCAGAGTAATGTCAAAAAACAACACCAGTCAAATTTCAAAAAGTAAAAGTACTTTATTTCAAAGTTGTAGGTATCTTTTAGATGAATTAATCCATCACAATCCTATCGGAATTTTTATATGTGACGAATCTGGGAAAATCCTTGAATTTAATCCAGCAGCAGAAGAGATCCTTGGATATTTAGCTAACGAAGTTCGAGGAAAAGAGCTATCTGTTATTTTGAGCGATATTCCAACTATCCAGCAAAATGGTAAAAGTAAACTATTGAGTTTTGAGAAAGAGATTTCCATGACTCGTAAAGATGGTAAATCGATCTATCTCAGCTTGAAATTAAGTGAAATCAAAGCTAAAAATAAAATTCTCTATATTGGATATTTTCGAGATTTAGAAAAAGAAAAAAAGTCCCAGGCCATTATCAAACGTCAACAGCAGGAATTGATGGAATTATCTACACCGGTTATTCAAATCTGGGATGACATTTTAGCCCTGCCTTTAATAGGTACATTAGATAGTGCACGTACACAAGTTGTTATGGAAAATTTGTTGAATCAAATTGTTCAAACCAGCGCTTCAATAGCAATATTAGATATCTCTGGAGTACCAACGGTAGATACTCTTGTAGCTCAACATCTGATTAAGACAGTAAATGCCGCGCGACTTATGGGGGCGGAATGCATAATCAGTGGTATTAGGCCTGAAATTGCTCAGACTATGGTACACCTTGGTATTGACCTATCCAACATTATCACTAAATCATCCATGAAAGAAGCACTTCGTCTGGCTTACGAAAAGTTGAATTTCCAAGTAATTAAAAACTAAATTCATAAATATTATGGTGGCAAATAGCATGGAGAGAATTCCTATATTAAAAATAGATAATTTTTTATTAGTAAGTATTCAAGTAGATATGCATGATCGCCTTGCTCTTAAGTTACAAGAAGAGTTAACTGAAAAAATCCGTAATACTGGAGCAAAAGGCGTTCTAATAGATATTTCTGCTCTTGATATTGTAGACTCATTTATAGGGCGCATGCTTGGTAATATTGCTGCAATGAGTAGAGTTCTGGCGGCAGAAACTATACTGGTGGGAATGCAACCATCAGTAGCTATTACCATGGTGGAATTAGGTTTAGATATGAAAGGTATACTAACAGCTTTGAATGTGGAAAAAGGTATGGAATTATTAAAAAATAGACTTGAAAATACAAAAATTTAATTATCATGTTAAAGATTAATAAAACAGAAAATTTTAGAGTGAATGATTCAAATGATATAGTACTTGCCCGCCAAAGTGTGCGCCGCCATGCGGCTGAAATGGGCTTCAGTCTTGTAGATCAAACCAAATTAGTGACCGCTACCAGCGAATTAGCTCGTAACATGGTAGATTATGGAGGTGGTGGGAACATCTGTATTCAACAGCTCACGAATAATTCCCAGGGTGGTCTGCGGGTGACTTTTGAAGATCATGGCCCTGGTATTCCAGACATTGCACTGGCCATGCAGGATGGCTTTACCACTGGAAATGGTCTGGGTCAGGGTTTACCTGGTGCCAGGCGACTTGTAGACGAATTTGAAATTGATTCCACAGTGGGAAAGGGGACTCGTGTAGTTATAACCCGATGGAATAGAAATTATGAAGCCACATAACCGGTTTTTTATCACCGAAAACAGTCAGGTCGGTCAATTACGCAGAGAAATTTCGATGATGGCTGCTCGTCTGGGATTTAATGAAACCAGAAAAGGTGAAGTGGCTATCATCGTCTCAGAAATTGGCACCAATCTGATTAAACACACACCTCAAGGTGGTGAAGTTCTGGTAAAAACATTCCCACATGAACATAACCCAGGTTTAGAAATCATCAGTATTGATGATGGGCCAGGAATGTCTTATACCTCGTTTATGATGCAGAATGGTATTTCCACTTCCGGTACCCTTGGTACAGGGCTGGGAGCTATAAAGCGGTTATCTCATGAATTTGACCTTTATTCAAAAAAAGATAAGGGTACAATTTTGCTTTCCAGAATCTGGCAATACGAGAAATCGCAGCGAACATTGAAAAAATTTGAAATAGGTGCCATTTGTGTGCCCAAACCTGATGAAACGGAATGTGGGGACCTTTATTGTTATGAATATGTAGATCACAAACTCCTGATTTTAGCCGTGGATGGGCTGGGTCATGGCCCTTTGGCCGCTGAAGCAGCTCAGCGGGCAGTAGAAATCTTTCAGAAAAATTTGAGGCTCTCAATTGATAATATAATTTTTAATATTCATCAGGGATTAAAAAGCACTCGAGGTGCCGCTTTAATACTCGTTTGTTTAGATCCAGAAATGAAAACTATCACTTATGCCGGGGTAGGTAATTTATGCGGTAAATTAATTACAAAAGACGGCTACAAAGGTTTTGTATCTCATAATGGTACAGTAGGTTATGAACCTATAAAAATAAAGAGCTACGAAACTTCGTGGTCTTCCAGTGACATCATTATTCTTAACTCTGATGGGATTAAAACAAACATTACATTGCCAAACATTGATCAAATAACAAATCATACCTGTACTACTATAGCAGCTTTAATTTATAAAGAAAATAAACGAGGCAATGACGACGCCACGGTGCTTGTTCTTCGATCTAATCAGACATGAGCATACCAATATTAAATATAGCTTTTAAATATGAGCAGGATCTGATTTTGGTTAGACAACGAACCAAAACTCTTGCCCAATTAGCTGGCCTTTCCATGCAGGATTCTACCCGACTGGTTACAGCCGTTTCAGAAATTGCCCGTAATGCCTTGCAATATGCAGGAGGGGGAAGAGCTTACTTTTCCATTGAAGAACAGGCCATGACACAATATTTACAGGTTAAAATCGTAGATCGAGGTCCAGGAATTCCTAATTTAGATGAAATTCTTAACGGGCAATATCGTTCAAAGACGGGCATGGGATTGGGTATTATAGGCTCGAAAAAGTTAGTGGATTTGTTTGGTATTAATAGTGGGCCAGAAGGCACTGTAGTAAAGTTAGCTAAAGCGATCCCTTCTCAAAAAAAACCTATCACCATGGAAACGGTTACTACCTGGACTGAACAACTCGCCCGAGAAGCGCCTGTTTCGCCAGTGGAAGAAATACAATTGCAAAATCAGGAGCTCATGCATGCTCTGGAAGAGCTGAAAAACAAAGAAATTGAATTACAGCGTCAACTGGCTGAAATCCAGAGATTAAATCGAGAGCTCGACGAGACTAATAAAGGTGTGGTGGCACTATATAAAGAAATTGAAGAAAAAAATTTACAGCTCGAGCAAAGAAATCGCGAGCTTGAGGAGGCCCGTCGTCAGGCGGAGGAAGCCAGTCGAGCCAAAAGCGAGTTCCTGGCCAACA
>CAZMEG010000036.1:13336-13517 GCA_964565205.1 uncultured Cytophagia bacterium | reverse complement strand
ACTGTTTGTGATCCAGATCAACAGAAACCACATTACCATGCTTCAAAAGGTCACATAAATGGGCAAAATAGAGAGTACTGCCGCCTTCGGCCGAGCCAATTTCCACAATCACTTCCGGCTTTTGCTGAAAAATGATTTCCTGATAGATATATAAGTCCAGAACATTTTTCCAGACCGGAAC
>CAZMEG010000036.1:5255-13326 GCA_964565205.1 uncultured Cytophagia bacterium | reverse complement strand
AATATTTTCTATTATTCCCAAGCTATGAATCTGCTAAATCGGGAGCTTTCTGGCTTGGCTGGCTTCAAAGATAATAGTAATTTTGTTACAGCCTGGAATACCTTTTCTTCAGATAATTCCGTCATACAGGTATTCGTACCAAATTTGCATGTTACTCCGTTACACCCCAAACACGATAAATCTTCTTTTCGCACGATTTCATGAGGCACTCCATAGGGTCCCTGACAGATCGGGTTCGTGGGGCCGAAAATAGCCACAACCGGTGTTCCTACGGCGGTAGCCAGGTGCATGGGTCCGGAATCATTGCTTATGAGCAAATGACAGTGCTTGATTATAGCTGCCAGTTGTTCCAGATTGGTAGGAGGTGCCAGAAACGCCGGTGTGTTCATAAACCGGGCGATCTGCCGTGCCACCTCGTTTTCACCGGGTCCCCACAGGATTAAAATGGAAGCAGAAAGTTCTTTATTCAGCAAATCACCTAACCGGGCAAATTTTTGCAGAGGCCAGCGTTTGGTGGGCCATCCACCGGAAGCGTTTAATGCCACAATCAAAGAATGCTCTAATCCCAGCTTGCGAAAGAAATTGCGTGCAAACTGCCTGGCAGTCCCTGAAATTGGAAATACCAGTTTTCTTTCTGTGATGGGAATCCCGAGATAGCGAAGCGCCTCTAAATTGAAATCCACTTCATGGACCCGATCACCTCGATTTTCCACCACGTGAGTATAAGCGTATTTACGCAATCGAAAGTCATATCCCACCCGCACAGGGGCTCCAGAAATCCAGGTGAACCATGCACTGCGAGGATTTCCAAATAAATCCAGAACAAGGTTATAATGCTCTTTTTTGATTCGAATTGCCAATTTCAGACTGGCGAAAGTTCGAAAACTGGATTTTCGATCCAAAAACCAAACAGAATCTAAAGACGGATGCTTTTCCACCACCTGGGGGTATTCAGTAAGAAAATCAATTCTTGCTCCGGGAAAAGCCCTGCGCAAATTACTGATCACCGGGGTAGCTAAAAGTACATCTCCCAGAGCTCTGAGTTTGATAATCAGTATTTTCACATTTCACGTAAAATTTTTAAACGATTGGCCAGTTTCCACGGGTTGAGGACATGATCTTTTTCTGGCTGGTAGCTCTGGACTTTAGATTTTTTGAACTGAGCCTCAAAAAGTGCCGCAGCCAGCGCTACGATATCAGCATCTTTTTTATCCTGTCCTTCTACCATCCGGGGCATTTTTCCTGAAAATTCCTGCTCAACAAAGTGCGTATCAAATTCTCCAGCCACAAATTTTTTATTATTCATAACCATTGAACAAAATGGAATGGAAGTTTGCACGCCCACAATCTGGTATTCAGCCAGTGCTCGCTTCATGCGCTGAATGGCTTCCTCGCGGGTACGTCCCCAGACGATGAGTTTGGCGATGATAGGATCGTAATACATAGTTACTTCACTACCAGTGATGAGCCCGCTATCCACCCGCACCCCTGGTCCGCTGGGCTCCTGCATGTAGGCAATTTTACCGATGGAGGGGAGAAAATTGTTGAACGGGTCTTCCGCATAGATTCGACATTCAATGGCATGACCCTGCAATTTTATTTCCTGCTGTTGAAAAGGTAGCGAGGCCCCGGCAGCGATCTGAATTTGCCATTTCACCAGGTCCAATCCTGTAACCATTTCGGTAACCGGATGTTCCACCTGCAAGCGGGTGTTCATTTCCAGAAAATAAAAATTTCGATCTTTATCCACCATGAATTCAACGGTGCCGGCATTCTGGTAACCGCAGGCCTGTGCAGCTTTCACCGCAGCCTCACCCATGGTCTGGCGCATTTCTTCATTTAATAAGCAGGATGGCGCCTCCTCGATAATTTTCTGGTGCCGACGCTGAATGGAACACTCGCGTTCACCCAGGTGCACAACATTGCCATGAGTATCGGCCAGGATTTGAAATTCGATATGGCGGGGCGCTTCCAGATACTTTTCCAGGTAAACTCGACCATCACCGAAAGCAGATTCTGCTTCAGAAACAGCAGCCCGAAAGCTGGATTCCAGCTCTTTCATTTCTTTGACAATACGCATGCCTTTGCCCCCACCTCCGGCAGCTGCTTTAAGTAAAATAGGCAAACCAATTTCTTTGCCTACCTTTTCCGCCTGGTCCACAGAATCAAGCGCCTTCTCAGTCCCTGGCACTACCGGTACCCCGGCTTGGAGCATGCGTTGCCGGGCTACGGTTTTGTCGCCCATGAGCCGAATAGCTTCCGGAGGGGGGCCGATGAACACCAGTCCAGCCTCCGCCACTTTCCGGGCAAACTCCGGATTTTCGGCGAGAAAACCATAACCGGGATGAATGGCTTCAGCTTTAGAGGCCCTGGCAACTTCAATGATCTTGTCCTGAGCAAGATAACTCTGTCGTGAAGGTGCCGGACCTACAGAGTACGCTTCATCGGCCATCTGGACATGCAGAGCTAAACGATCAACTTCGGAATAAATAGCCACGGTTTCGATCCCCAGTTCTCGGCAGGCACGAATAATACGAACGGCAATCTCACCTCGATTGGCGATCAGGATTTTCTTGAACAGTTTATTCTTCATTTTCGCCACAACTTTTCAGGGCTTCTTCTTCGCTATCGGAAATCTCCAGCACATGGTCCAGTTTTGCGATCTTGATCAGGGTTTTAATTTTGTTGTTCAAATTTAATAATAGCATGTGGCAGGATTTGGCCCTTGCTTGCCGCTGACCGAACAGGATAGCGCCCAACCCTGAACTGTCCACATATTCCACATTTTTAAAATCCAGAATGACATGGGGATATTCTTCCGTCTGGATGATTCGATACAACTGAGTTTTAAAATCGGCCGCTACTGTGGAATCCAACCGGGGTTCTTCTATGGTAAATAAAAGAACCTCCCCTCTCTTTTCTTCTTGAAATTGCATAAAAACTCCTCTTGGATGTCTCGCCTGTGGTTAATTCTCAAGAATGAATGTCACTTTCATTTGCACGCGATATTCGGCAATTTTGCCATCCTCGATTTTGGCCTTTTGAGCAATGATTTCGGCTCCGGTAATATTGCGCAGGGTTTTATTGGCTCGTTCAATGCCTGCTTCGAACGCCGCCTGAAAACTATCGGGTGAAGAAGCGGTAATTTCGGTTACTCTTGCAACAGCCATGATTTCTCCTTCTATTTTAAGTTAAATGTTATTTTACTTTAAAATTAAACAGTTATCGGAAATAGTCAAATAAAAAATTGGCAAATTGGGGTTCGCCTTGATTTTTACTTTCCCTATTTGTAAGTTTAAGGAAACTAATTCGACTAAATTACTTGCCCAATCAAAGAATAATAGGGAGTGGAGGATTATGAACAAAAGGATCAATCAAGAAACCATTGATCTTTGGAAAGCTAACTGGCAAAAAGAAGTGGAAGGTGAATATCTTTACAAAAAATTAGCCGAGATGGTTAGCGATCCTCATATCCGAGAGGCCTATGAAGAGATGGCGAGGATGGAGAAACGTCATGCGGATTTATGGGCTAAGTTTTTGAGAGAACAAGGGATATCCCTGCCTCAGCATCCCAAACCCTCTCTCCGCATTCGCATTTTGGCCTGGTTAGCCAAACGATTTGGGCCGGGCGCAATTCTTGGATTACTGGTAAGCGAAGAAGTTCGGGATATGGGGGACTATCATCAGCAAGCGCAACAGGGCGCTCCCACTATCATTAAATCGGTGATTGCTGATGAAGCGGCCCATGCGCGTGCTTTGCAATCATTAAAATTAGGAAAAACAGTAAAAACAGGAGAACCGGAAATCTGGCATCGGGGATCGGGTGCCGGGGGATTGCTGCGAGACATTGTTTATGGTTTTAATGATGGGCTCACGGCTAATTTTGGGCTGGTTATGGGTGTCGTAGGGGCTGAAACGAGTCCGGAAGTCATCATGATTGCTGGCTGGGCTGGAGCGCTGGCTGATGCTCTATCCATGGCATCCAGCGGTTTCCTGGCAGTTAAATCCGAACAGGAAGTTCGACAGCATCATTTGAAGCTGGAAGAAATGGAAATCGAGATGATGCCACAGGAGGAAGAGGAAGAATTACGCTTACTTTATCAGGCCAAGGGTCTGGATGCGGAAACAGCCGGTATTGTAGCCAAAAAGCTGATGGAAACGCCACAAATAGCGCTTTCTCAGTTAGCACGGGAAGAACTGGGACTGGATCCTGAATCACTACCCAAACCTTTCCAGGAAGGCATCACCACCGGGATTGCCACAGCTCTGGGGGCCGCAATCCCGATTATTCCCTTCATGTTCTTTGAGGTGAAGACAGCCGTGTGGATTTCCATTACCATAAGCATGATCGCACATTTTCTGGTAGGCGCGAGTAGAGCCTTATTTACCGGTCGACCGGCATTCCGCAGTGGCTTTGAAATGTTTCTGGTTGGCATGGGTGTGGCTGTGTTTACCTACTTGCTCGGTTTGCTGTTCGGAGTCTCTTTCTAATTTAATGACTTGTGATTGAAATTTAACTTAAACAAGGAGTCAACATGTTCTTTGGTCCTTTATCGATTCTGTTTATTCTTTTCTTTTTTGTGGGACTGGTGTTTCTTTTCGTTTTTATTCAAATCGGAGTGATTACCTATGTTTTTGATAAAATTGGTATCGCACCAGAATATATTTTTTCTTTGCTATTAATAACCCTTCTGGGTAGTTATATAAACATTCCGGTATATAAAATTGAGAGCGAACTGGAACCACCGGGGGAAATAGTGAATTTTTTCGGCTGGCGATTTATCATTCCTCGACCCTGGCGTCCCAGTTATACCATTGTAGCAGTTAATTTGGGAGGCGCCCTAATTCCAACTTTGCTTTCGACCTATTTAATATTAAACCATCTGTCCTTATTTCCACAAATTTTAATTGCTGTCCTTATCGTTACTTTCATTGCAAAAAAGATTTCTCGCCCTATTCGTGGTTTGGGCATTGCCAGTCCGCCATTGATTGCCCCGGTAGCCGCAGCCCTTATTGCTCTCATTCTTGCTCCAGGCCATTCACCCGTGGTGGCTTACTGTGCTGGAACCCTGGGAGTCCTCATAGGTGCAGACCTGCTAAATGCTGACAAGTTTGATAAACTGGGCGCTCCGGTAGTTTCCATTGGTGGAGCCGGTACATTTGATGGAATATTTTTCACCGGGGTATTTGCAGTTCTTCTGGCTAGTTTTTAGAAAAAACAGGTTTTATATAAAACCCCGTAAAACCTCAGTGCCAGAAACTACGAAGCTGTTCAAAAACACGCTTTCAGGGACAGCTTCTAACCATATTTAAGACTTGAGAATCATAGACGGTCATCTTTCGATGATTTGATGTATTTGCGCCTGTATACGGCTCCGTTAAGCATGCTGATCAATGAAAATATCTGACTTTTTGAATAACCTGAGATATTTCTCATTACAACTGAGATGTTCCATAAAACCTTATTTTTGTGTTGACAACTTTAATATTTTGTGCTATATTGGGATAAATTCTGTTGTGAATTAAATTTCTGAATTTTGCATAAACATCAGATTTTAAATTGTTGCCAAATCTAAAACGATATCATCGTCCTAAATCCATTACAGAAGCCTTAGCCTTGTTACATAAAAATTCGGGCTCTATTTTCATTATTGCGGGTGGGACGAAATTAGTACCGTCCAAAAATCCACAAGTGGAAGAGCTGGTAGATATCACCGGGCTTGAGCTGAATTATATTCAGCAAGAATATGGAGTGTTAAGAATTGGGGCTACCACTACCCTTCAACAAATGGTGGAAAGTCCAATTTTAAAAACTTTTGCCCACGGTTTACTCAGTGAAGCAGCTCAACTTACTCATGTTTCTCGAATGATCCGAAATGTTTCAACACTTGGTGGAGAACTAACTACTACTACACCTCTTTCTATCCTGTATTGTGCCTTTCTGGTTCTGCAAGCGCAGGTTCGTCTGGTGGGCTGTGATGAATTTGCCCTGGCCATGAATATTTTTCTTAGCAAGCGTAAACTCGATGGAGGCATGCTCATTGAGGTGCTCATTCCACAACTGGAACCCCGGACCTATGCAGCGATGGTTTACACTCGAAGTTTACATTCATGGCAACCGGCCATCTGTGCCTGTGCCCGGATTACCGTCGATAAAGGCCTCTGTACTTCTGCTAAAATTGCCATCACCGGCACCGAGCCCGTACCTCAGCGTCTTTACGAGGTGGAAGAATTCTTGGAAAATAACTCTTTTACGCAAAAGAATATTGAACATGCGGCACAAAACGCCTATGAAATTTACAACCCTATTTCTGATGCATTAGCCACGGCTGAATATCGAAAAGAAGTAAGTCGATTTGTTATACACAAAGTCTTGAGTCAGTGCCTCGAATTTGCCGATGAACTTTTGTAAAAAAATTTCCCTTCTATGCGCATTACTTTAACACTTAATGGAAAAAAGAAAAACTTTGACGTACCTTTGAACCGCACTTTGCGAGAATTACTCCGTTCTCAGGGCCTGTGGAGCGTTCAGCAGGGGTGCGAATCTGGAATTTGTGGAAGCTGTACGGTTCTCCTGGATGGTAAGGCGGTTAATAGTTGTATTATGCTGGCGGTTCAGGCAGACGGAAAATCTGTGACCACATACGAAGCCTTTGCTGAAAGTCATATTTATGATTCATTGTTTCAAACCCTGATGGAATTCAGCCATCTGCAATGTGGCTTTTGTATGCCAGGAATGTTCATTTCTTTGAAAGCCCTTCTCGATAAAAACCCCGAACCTTCTCCAGAGGAAATTCATGATGCCATTGCCGGGAATATCTGTTTTTGTACGGGTAATCGTAAGCCCCTTGAGGAGATCGTCAATGCCGTAAAAAAAATTCGTGGAGAGTGGTGAACGAAGGTCGGGAACTTTTATCAACTCTTTACCATTCAAAAAACGGAGTAAAATTAGAAAAGATATATGCCAAGAAAAAAAGAGCTTATAGTTATTGGTGATCGCGTATTAATTACCCCAGATAAAGGGCAGTCACGTACCGAATTTGGTTTATACCTGCCTCCCAGTGTGAAAGAAAAAGAAAAGGTGCGTGGTGGGTATGTTGTGAAAGTGGGACCGGGTTACCCCCTCCCTGATCCCGGTTCTTTGGATGAAGAACCGTGGTCTTCCTCCCACCGTCAAGAAATAAAATATATTCCCTTGCAGGCACAGGTTGGGGACTATGCCATTTATCTTAGTAACTCTGCCGTAGAAATAGAATTCGAAGGCAAGGAATATGTAGTTGTTCCCCAATCCTCCATTCTGGTTTTGATTCGCGACGATTTGACCAGTCTTGATTTAGAGGAGGATGATGAATAAACATAGCTGGATGAAATCCCCTGAAGAGGATGCAGCCATGCAGGAGGAACATCTACCTTACTGGCAAGCAATGATTAAATCCATGCCGGAACAGGATTTAACCCGAATGACGATACTCGATTTTGGCTGCAATCAGGGTGGATTCTTACAACTTTTATTCAATCTTCGCCCATTTAAAGCCGCCGTGGGAATTGATGCTGTGGATTCTGCCATCGAAATTGCCAGGAAAAAGTGTGCCGGATTACCCGTAGAATTTAAAGTGGATACTTCGGTGGGACGTTTTAAAGCGCATTTCGACCTGGCCTTCAGTCACGAAGTTCTTTATTTATTACCCGATCTTTCTTTTCATGCCCGGGAAATGTTTACCGCTTTAAAAACAGAGGGGATTTATTATGCTTCTATGGGCGCACATCTGGAAAATCCTCTCTGGCCCCGGTGGCGTCGTTATTTAAAACATCAAGCCAATATCCCACCTCAGGATTATTCCCTGGAAGATGTAGTGGAAGCGTTCATCTCGGCAGGATTTGAAGTAGAAGCCAGACGTTTCCGCATTGAAGCCTTCCATCCCTATAATCCGGAAACCGATAAAATATATTACCCTTCTTTAATGGCCAAACTGGATTATTTTGATCGAGACAAGATTTTATTTCGTTTTGTGAAAAGATCAAAGTAGTTAACTTGAATAATTCGTAAAAATTTTAATGTTTACTTTTAATC
>CAZMEG010000036.1:0-5245 GCA_964565205.1 uncultured Cytophagia bacterium | reverse complement strand
TTATAGTGCAAACTAATCTTCTTTTCGATAAAGTTTATAAATAATGAAAATTAAATGTTTAGCCATAAAATCTTTTATGATTTTTGCATAATTGTTACCTTTTTACTTTTATTCAATTTATTGGTATTTAATTGCAATAACGACAACCCTAGCTTATCTGAAATAGGTCTCCTGCCACCTTCAAACTTACAGGCGAAAGTCATTTCGGCCAGACAGGTTGAGTTAACCTGGCAGGATAACTCGGAAAGCGAATCAGGCTTTGAACTGGAAAGACGCATCGGAAAAGACGGGGTTATCGACAAAATTCAGAAAGTGGGCAAAAATTCCACCCGCTTTCGGGATACTGGTTTACTTCCCGGCACGCCTTACAGTTACAGAATTCGAGCCATTGCCGGGATTCAGGAATCGGATTATTCCAATATGGTAAGTGTTATCACCAGAGCCAATGAGGGCCCCTGGAAGGAACTTGCCAGCCAGGTGAAGGAACATCTTTATGGAGTCTCCATGCGAGAGGTGCAGCTTATCACAGTGGTGGGTGAGAGGGGACTTATTATGCAATCCGATGATGCTGGCAAATCATGGGCCAAACAAATGAGTGGTACTTCGGATATTTTTATGGATGTTAATTTTTTAACCTCTGATCTGGGTTATGTGGTGGGCACCAATCTCTCAGGAAACGCAAGCCTTATTTTCAAGACTCTAGATGGGGGAAACGCCTGGATAAATATTTCTCCGGCCTTTTTAAGAAAACTCCGGGCGGTAAGCTTTTTAAATAGTGAAACGGGAATCATTGTTGGGGATCAAGGTATTATCTTAAGAACCAGTGATGGAGGCATTAACTGGCAACGAATCAGCCCCGAGGCTCCCGCGGATCTGAATGGAGTACAATTTGTAAATTCAAACCTGGTCATGGCTGTGGGAGCCGGGGGCTTGATCATGCAGAGTTTGAACGGAGGTCGTGACTGGCAAGTAATAATGAGTCCAACTAATCAGGATTTAGAGGATATCCGGTTTGTAGACGACACCCTCGGATTTATTGTGGGGGCCCGTGGTACCATTCTAAAAAGCCGCGATGGAGGTTCTACATGGATTTCCTTAGCCAGCAATACAGATAAGGATCTACTTGCATTAAAATTTGTAAATGCGGATACAGGATTTGTGGTGGGCGAACAGGGTATTATTTTGCAAACCGATGATGGGGGTGCGCTCTGGAAACCCCAATTTAGCGTGACCACTAATAATCTTTTTTGTGTAGATTTTGTTGATGAAAAGCATGGATTTATCGTGGGTGAATATGGGACCATCTTAAAAAGGGACAGTACGGTTAAGTGATTTCAACAAAACTACCCCAAATTTGGTAATAATACTTCAGGTTAAATCTGAATTTCAGGGCACTTCATTTGAATTATTCAATAAAGCCTGATATTTTTTTAGCTGTTCGGTTTTACCCCAGCCTTTGTAAAGCTCAACAAGACGTCGTAGAGTCAGCACGGTCTTTTCATGCTTATTACCAAACTTTTTTTGAAACGTATTTAAGCTTTTTAGTAAAAGCGATTCCGCTTCCTGATAACGTTTTAATTTAAATAAACAATATCCCAGAGAGCTTTCCACACTGGCAATTAACCAGTGGTTGGCAGGGAGGATTTTTCTGCGAATACGCAAAGCTTCCTGAATGTGTAATCGTGCTTCAATTAATTTCCCTTCATCGGTTAATATTTGCCCAAAAACCAGTTGAGCATAAGCTGTTATGGGATGGTTTTTATTTAAATTAGATAGAGCCAGATTTAAGGCCCGTCTGGCCGTTTTTTCAGCCGTAGCCAGATCTTTTTTAAGCCACTGGGTATTGGCCAGGGTGGTCATATGCATAATGACCAGAGGGTGATGTTCGCCTAAGAGCTTGATACGCATTTCAAGGGATTCTCGAAAAAGCTTCTCAGACTCCTCATAATTTCCCTGAACATCCAGAACGCCGGCCAGATTATAAATGGCATAAATGGTTTCCGGGTGCTCATCCCCATAAACCTTCCGCATGATTCGAACCGCTTCGCGATGCAGGGGTTCGGCTTCCTTAAAATTTCCATAAGTTCCCAGGAGTACCCCCAGATTATTGAGAACCCTGGCTATCCGGGCATCGTCCCCATGTAATGTTTTGTGATATATTGCCAGGGCCTCACGATACATTTTTTCAGCTTCTGTGATTTTATCTACATCTTTTAGATAAACTCCCAGAGCATCAAGACTTTCAGCCAGCCCCAGACTATCAATGGGGGACAGTTGTCGATACATATTTACCGCGGAGCGCAAGCAGTTTTCAGCTTCTTTGTATTCTCCTTTATCCAATAATAATAAACCAAGCTCTCGTAAACTTTCTGCTACTCTGATATTTTTTTGACCAAATAAATTTTTACGTAATTCAATGGCTTTACGCAAGGCCGGCTCGGCTTCATCATTGAGTCCTAAATTTCGGTACGTAACACCCAGAATATGATAGAGTTCAGCTTGAAATTCGGGCTGATCGGCCAGTTGTGTTTCAATACGCCGAGAGGTACGCTTCAAAACCTCAGCAACTGTGATATTGCGGTCAACATTATTGGGATCGGCTGAGGAGAGCATGTCTTTCAAAAAATTACTGAGTTGTGAGGCCTTTCTCGCTTCCAGGCGAGCGCGATCCCGTTGCATGGCAGCAATCTTTGCCTGTCGGCTAATGCTTATAAAGCTTACCAGGATCAAAAAAACCATAACAAGGGTCATAAACACCCCAACTTTGTGACGGCGAACAAACTTGGAAGTACGATAGCGCCAGGTGTCCTTTTGTGCCATCACCGGCAGCCCCTTAATATGGCGCTGAATGTCTTCTATCAGTTGCTGTACGGAACCATAGCGACGCTGGGGCTCTTTTTTTAATGTCATCAGAATAATATTGTCCAGATCCCCGGCCAGTTGGCGTTTTAATTTTTCTGGATGACCTTCACGGGTTTTACTGACTTTGTCCGGGGTTAAAACCACGGTTTTCCCTTCTTCGGTTTCTACTTCTTCGGTTTTATTAATGACCAGACTGGGTTTATCGGGCTCCTGCTCACAGATGACCCGTTCAATTTCGTGAGGTGTACGGGTTTTAAAGCAATAAGGTCGATGCCCGGTGAGTAGCTCATATAAAAGTACACCTAAAGAATAAACATCCGAAGCGGTGGTTATGGGTTCCCCTCTGATCTGTTCGGGACTGGCATATTCCGGAGTCATGAGAAACATGCGTTCTCTGGTCAATTTTATAGACTGAGCCGTAAGTTCCGGATTAATGAGTTTGGCGATGCCAAAGTCCAGAAGCTTTGGCTCATCGTTTTCCGTTACCAGGATGTTGCCGGGTTTAATATCACGATGAATCACCAGATTTTGGTGAGCATAATGTACAGCCGAACACACTTTGCAAAAAAGTTCTAATCGTTCCTGTATATTTAGACGATGGGCATCACAATAAAGGTCAATGGGCATGCCTTCAATATACTCCATCACGAAATAAGGCAGGCCATCTTCTGTGGTTCCACCATCATAAAGCCTGGCAATGTAAGGGTGATCCAGTGCCGCCAGGGTTTGTCGCTCATGACGAAATCGACGCAACACTTCCTCGGTATCCATGCCTCGCTTAACAATTTTGATGGCTACTCTTTTTTGAAATTCCCTGTCGTCACGAATACCCAGATAAACCACGCCCATGCCCCCGTGACCAATAATGCGGTCAATTCTGTACGGACCGAGATGTTTACCCAACCAGGGATCTTTGGGCTCTTCCTGAAAAAATGATTGTAAATTTATTAATGGGGATTCCAGAAAGTTGCCGGCTTCTTCGTGAGCTTTTAACAGGGCCTTTAATTTCTCTTTTAACTCAGGGTCATCGGCACACACTTTTTCAAGAAATTGGTCTCGCTCTTGTGGAGCATATTTTAACGCCGACTCAAATATTTCTTTAATTTTTTCCCAAGATTCTGAAGCCATGGTAAGAGTCTACTCTTGCGAATAGTATTCTATTATTCCAAATAAATGTGCCATTTTAAAATCTCAAGGCCTAATCAACCCCCAAATCCCAATGACCAAAATAATCAGGACTGGAGGGAAGGATGACAAAATTGGAGTTTTGGAATTTTAACATTTTTTCAAGTAATCTTTTTCTGGCGGATCCGCCGCGTTAGGAATTATTCAGGTTATAAGACCATTCGATTTTTGCGGTTTTACCTACCATGCCGGCTACGGAGCAGTATTTGTTTAAAGAAAGCTGAATGGCACGTTCCACATCAGATGGCTTAAGATTTTCTCCGGAAAAGCAATATTCCATATGCACACGGGTAAATACTCTGGGATGCTCCTGAGCCCGTTCGGCTTTAATTTTTATCTGGAAATCGTTAACCTTCGCGCGCATCTTTTTTAGAATGGACAATACGTCGATCCCGGAACAGCCACCCAGAGCCATGAGCACCATCTCCATGGGACCACTTCCTGCACCGGAACCCCCATCTTTAGGTGATGAATCCATAATTACCCAGTGATTAGAATCGGCTTTGGCCGCGAAAGTAGTGCCCTGAATTTGCTTGATTTCCGCCTGCAAGATTGCCTCCTGGTTTTATTCCAGCGTATAACAAAATTTAAATTCGTCCTACTGTTTGATGAACTCGATAGAATTTTATAAAAATGAACAAGATAACCCAACTTGAAATGACATATTTTTATCGTATTTTAGATACAAGCCAATCCTATGTTCTTTTTTATAAAGTTCACGTGCTGACTTTTTCAATGAAAGAAAACCCTGCACCATACTCCAGGTAATAAAAGCAGTACTGATGGCGGTCATACTCCAGAAACGACGTTCGATTTCTTCATCCGAGGGGCAATTATATTCACATAAACCACTGAGCCCAGCTGCAACTGCTGCCCCGTAAATGACCAGGGCTCCAAACGAACGCATGAGAAAGCCGGTAATGGCACGCCCGGGATTATTAAGATAAATATGGCCGGTAGATGGACCTAATAGGACTCCATAGCCGATTAAAATAGCTCCAGCTTTTTTAATCGATCCATTTTCATTAGCATTGAAAATAATAGCCAGTCCTGTTGCAATGGGAAGTAAAGTATTGAAAGACGAAATCTTTAGTGCTCTTTTATGTTTTATCTGAACGAAATTAGTATTTTGTTTTTGATAAGGCTCATTTATTGAGAGAGAAAATTTGTTGGCTTGCTTTTGCTCTGCCCATAATAA
>CAZMEG010000035.1:0-13537 GCA_964565205.1 uncultured Cytophagia bacterium | reverse complement strand
ATATATAACTATCATCCATAGGGGTTATTTTTAAGGTGGTTTGTGATAAAAGACCTGCTGGTAAGTTATATATGGTCCAATAAACCTTTGGTAAATTATGGAGATCAGATAGATTTCTGGGCGAAGAAAGATGACGACAAGATAGCCATTATATATCTAAAATTTAATGTTTCTGAATTTCGTGGAGAGTTAATTAAAGCCATAATTCGATTGAAAGTAATCGATGGAAGTCCAGATGGCGGGACAATTTTCCAGACATCTAATCAATTTAAAAATTCATCGGAGCCATGGAACGATAAAAATTTAAATTTTACCAATGCCCCCAGAATACACCCGCGTCCTTTAAGTTCTTTACGAAATGTTCAAAGAGGGGACACAGTAGAATTTGATGTTACTGCTGCTATTGTTCAACCTGGCATTTACAGTTTCTGCATTAAAAGCAATTCAGCCGATGCTGTGCGATTTAGTTCGAAAGAAGGCGAAATGGCCCCACTATTAATCATCGAGAGCAAAGAAACGAAATCTGAAAAGCAACTCCCTATTGCCCGTGCTGGAAAGAATCAACGGTTTCTTGACATAGGGGATGATGGTTTTGAACGAGTAAATTTAGACGGTAGCAACTCTTTTGATCCTGACGGTGGGAAAATTATTAGCTATCAATGGATGGAAGGAAACAAGCATTTAGGTGAAGGTCCAATGATTTCAATTGATCTGGAAGTAGGTAATCATGTCATCACTTTAATTGTTACGGATGATGAAAATACCTCAGCGAGTGATCAAATTATTATAGTTATTTCCAGTTCCATATTAAGCTTTTTCCCAGTTGAGGATGCCTATGTAGATTCTAATACACCTCAAAGTAATACCGGGAGTAGCTCTGAATTAAAAATAATGAAAGATAATTCCCAAACAGTGATAAGTTATTTAAAATTTAATTTAAAGGAGTTTTCTGGAATTGTTAAAAAAGCAAGACTGCGGTTGAAGGTGGTAAATGCAAGTGATGACGGAGGGATGATCTTTAAAGCCGCAAATAACTTTAAGGGAAAAGCACAGCCCTGGAATGAAAAAGAATTAAATTTTAATAACGCCCCAATCATTACAAATTCCGTATTAAATAGTCTTGGCAGTGTAAATGTAGGGGATATGGTTGAATTTGATGTAACCAAGGCTATATCCAATCCTGGAATTTATAGCTTCGCTATTTTTAATAATTCTACCAATTCGGTAAGATTCAGTTCTAAAGAAGGTAATAAAGCCCCGGAATTAATTTTAGAATTTAGCGTTTCTGAGAATCAACCGCCTGTTGTGGATGCAGGGTTATTCCAACTAATCGAATTGGCCATCACTAATTCAGTACAAATGGGGGCGGTAGTAGTAGATGATGGATTACCCGACCCTCCCGGTACTTTAGAATATCAGTGGTCAGTGATCCTGATTGATCCCGTTGCTCCGCCTACTCCATTTAATAAACCCGATCCTAATGATCTTAAGAAATTGGTCGAATTTTCTCCTGATCCCACTGTTTTAAATCCTACTTTGACATTTTTTAAGGACGGTCTTTTTATCTTGCGTCTTACAGTAACAGACAGTGAATTTGTGGTTGAAGATGAGACCCAGGTATTGGTTTTGCGTCAGGGGTTAGTTCCTGTTCCGCTAAACCGAATTCCCATTCCTGGGCCTGACAATCTACAAGCTTTTGATCTTGATCAATCTTTATTGATCGATGGAGTTTCCGTACCTTTCAGCCACTTTGTGGTTAATAAAGAGGCTGCTATTCGTCTGGGCAAAGCCCTGTTCTGGGATATGCAGGTTGGGAGTGACGGGGTTCAGGCCTGTGCCAGTTGTCATTTTCATGCTGGCGCCGATAACCGTTTCATTAACTCGTTAAGTCCGGGAATGAAAGGAGGAGACGAAAGCTTTCAATTAGGAGGGCCTAATTACACTTTAACTCTGAAAAATTTCCCATTTCATAAATTATCAGATCCAGAAAATCGATTTGCACAGGTAATAGCCGATTTCAACGAAGTAACTTCTTCCATGGGAGTGGTAAAATCTTTGTTTAAAGATATTATTCCTTTTAATGCTGTGGAAGATTTTGTTATCCAACCCGATGCCGCCTTTAATACCGGGAAATTTAATACCCGACGCGTCGAACCACGTAATACGCCTACCGTTATAAACGCTGTATTTAATTTCCGTAATTTTTGGGACGGGCGGGCTTTTAATAATTTTAATGGGGTGAATCCTTTTGGAAATCGAGACCCGAATGCCAGACTGGTTCTGGATCCTGATGGTCCCGGGGGACAAACAGCCAGGCAGGTATCGATTCTTATCCCACTGTCCAGTCTGGCTTCGCAGGCTGTAGGGCCACCAATGAGTCCCTTTGAAATGTCTGCTGACAAACGCACCTGGCCAAAGGTCGGAAAAAAATTACTAACCCTGAAGCCACTGGCTAAACAACTTGTGCATACTGAAGATAGTATTTTAGGAGATTTATCTGCCTCACCTGAAAATGGACTTTTGATTTCCTATGAAGAAATGATTAAAACAGCATTTAATCCAAGATGGTGGAATTCAAATAATGTGATCACTTTTACTGAAAATGGAATTCCGGTTGTAAATCCTCCAACTCTCAAACCCTTATCTACCGATGAATACACTTTAATGGAAGCTAATTTTTCCCTATTTTTTGGTCTTGCCGTTCAGGCTTATGAAGCCACTCTGGTATCCGATGAAACTCGTTTTGATCGATTCCGAAGCGGAGATAGTACAGCACTGAACCTTAATGAACAACGCGGCATGAAAATTTTCACCAATATAGGCCTGGACCCAACGGTTCCAGCAGGGTTCTGTGTCAATTGCCATGTGGGCCCGGAATTTACGGCAGCTTCTGTGAGTATTATCGGGTTCCAGGAATTAATTACTCCTTTTGAACCGGTACGGAAACCGGAATTAATCATTGAGCGGATGCCTATGGCTCAGGGGCAGGGAAGAGCCACACTGGATTTAGTCGCCAATAAAAAATTAGCCCCTGACCCCGGGGCTTCAGACCTACCATTAGATTTCGATCCTCGTGGTAAGTTAATTGAAATAAGTGATGCGGGGTCTGGTACATTAATGTTCTATGGAACCCTGCCCGGTGAACCAACCTCCACATTACCACCAAGTCATGGCCCCTGTGGACAGGTATTTTATGTAATCCGGCTGTTTCCAACCGAAGCTATCCCCGACACCATTAGTTTTGCCGATGCTGCCTATAGAATTTTACCCGATTGCTCAGAAGAATTTAATGTAAATATTTTTGGCGTGGTGCCGGGTTTCTATGAGGTATTTGCAGATGGTATTAAACGAGGTACTCTGGAAGTTACAGCCAACGCCATTTATGATCTCGGTTTTTATAATACCGGCATTAGACCCATAGAGGAAGATCCCGGGATTGGTGCTACAGACGATTTTGGGAACCCGCTTTCCTTCTCACGAATGGAGCTGTTAAATTCTGGTCGTGAAGATATTCGAAAAGGGGTCCCCGGTGGCGGCCTTGGGAAAGGTCATGAATTTAATATTCCCATTGGTTCTCTAAATGATCCTCCGGCCGTAAGTGGCGCCTTTAAAGTCCCTGGATTAAGGAATGTTGAACTCACGGGACCATATTTTCATAACGGTGGTCAAGCAACCTTGCAGCAGGTTATTGATTTTTATAATCGGGGTGGTGATTTTTCAGACAATAATTTATCTAATTTAGCCCCAGACATTTTGCCCTTGGGATTAACGAAAAAAGATAAAAATGATTTACTGGCTTTTTTACTGGCTCTGACGGATGAACGAGTACGAAATCAAAGTGCCCCATTTGATCATCCTCAGTTGTTTGTACCCAACGGTCATGATCCCATCACCGGAGAAACTTTATTACTGGAGATACCAGCGGTAGGCGCAACCGGGGGACCCCCGATCAAACCTTTTTTAAATCTTGATCAACAGAAAGTGACTGGAAATTTAATTGCAGTAAATTCTACCAAAGAAGATCAAAAAGTTTTAGCATCTACATTACCTGAAAAATTCTCTCTGGAACAGAATTACCCAAATCCATTTAATCCTACCACAATCATTCGATTTGCTTTGCCAGACGAAAGTCATGTCCGCCTTGAAATTTACAATATTCTTGGACAAAAAGTGCGTACCCTGGTTAATGAAGTAATGGCGGGCGGGGTACATGCTGTGGAATGGGATGGTTTAAGTGATCATGGTCAAAGTTTAGTTTCCGGAGTTTACATATATCGTTTACAAACACCAAAATTTATTCGAGCCAAAAAAATGTTAATTGTGCGCTAATTAATTTTGGTGTTGTAAATCCGTAAATAACAGAGGGGGTGCTCCCCATGTATTTAAATAAGGAGGCTTAACATGTTAAAACATTTAATATTTTTGCCCACACTGTTAATTTTATTTTTTTCAGGAGAGGCATCCTATTCTCAAATTCATACAGTTTGGACTCAATCTTACAGTCGGACTGTGAATTTGGAGAGAACTGAAATACATTTGATCAAATTTAACGATCAATTTATACAGCCGAAAAGGGTTAGTGATAATTATCATTTAGCCCGTCACACTATGGGTGAAATGTTGTGGAAAAAAAAGATAGGAGAATACAACACGCCACAAAATAGTATGGTTCTCTCAATACCTCATGGGAAGTTAATTATTGGGTACCAGAAAGACAGGAGATCGCACTTCAGAGTTTATTTAAAAAAATTAAATGAACAGGGTCAGGTCATCTGGTCGAAAGGTTTTGCAACTTATAATAACAAATTACCAGAAGGTCTTTTGGTTAGTAGCTGGTCTCTTTCTTTTTCGACTGGAGGCGACGAAGTATATGTTTTAAAAATGACCACACAAAAAAATCCAGTAAAGCAGCATGAGAAAACCTCATCCCGCACTTTTGAACTTAATCAAAATTATCCCAATCCATTTAATCCATCAACTACGATATCCTTCTACTTGCCAAAAACTTCACTGGTCACTTTGAAAATATATAACATTTTAGGTCAAAGGGTAGTGACTTTAATTGATGAGATACGAAATGCAGGGAGTCATAAAATACTTTTTGATGCTCGTCATTTAGCTAACGGTTATTATTTTTATCGCATAAAAGCAGGGGAATTTATCAGCACCAAAAAAATGATATTATTGAAGTAGAGTTTTTAAAAACCTAATCCATTTGAAAAAGTAAATAAGGAGACTTAAATGAAGCGACGTGATTTTATTAGATTTGGTTCAGCAAGTGTGTTAAGCTTAGCCGTAGGTGTTAAATTTGGGATGAAGCCCAGAAAGGTGATGGGTCGTACTGTGGATGTTAATTTAACCATCGTTGGAGCCGATTTTGAACTGGTAGATGGGAACACCGTGTACATGTGGGCTTACGGGGATATGACAAATGGCGGTCCCCGGGTACCTGGCCCCATATTAGAAGCCTGGGAAGGAGATATTTTACGGATCGCTATTACCAACAATTCTGAATCTGAACATGGTTTTGCCATTCATGGCACCCCACCCCCTATTGTGGATATCGGGATTGTCGATCCGGGCGAAACCAAAATTATCGAATTTGAAGCCCCCCAAGCTGGAACCTACATGTATTTAGACCCAATCAATGCACCTGTAAATCGTTGTATGGGTTTGCATGGAGCTTTGATTGTACTACCCGCTGATCCAGACGAAATAACCCCGTATAGCAATCCAACTCCTGCTGTTAAAAAATTATTCAGTGATTTGGGAGATGCTTCCAAGGGGTTTCCTGGAAAAGGCTGGGATGAAAAACGTATTTATCCCTATGGAAGAACCTGGGTATGGATATTTAACGAAATTGAGCCACGCTGGAATGAATTAGCAGAGCAAAACAAATATATTGACCCGAAAAGATTTGTTGATGAATTTTTACCCAGATATTTTACTCTAAATGGTGAAAGCGGCTGGTTTATTGCCCATAATCTGAACACGTCACCTCGAGCCAGAGAAGGGGAACCGGCTCTGATCCGCAGTATGATGGCGGGAATGGGTACGCGTCCTCCCCACATTCATGGCAATCATGTGTATGTCCTCAGTAAAATGAATGAGCGGGGTGAAATAGAGGTACAGGAAAATGTGATCGAATTGGATACCTGGACTGTAAAACCTCTGGATTGTATTGACGTCTTATTGCCCTTTCGAAGGCCGCCGGATGTGCCGCAGGGCTTATGGCCTCCTAAAGAGGAAGGATTTCCTCTAACCTATCCCATGCACCCTCATGATGAAATTGCAGTAACAGCAGGTGGTGGCATGTACCCTCAGGGTATCATGAATGATTGGCACATTTTAGAACCCACGACGGCCGATCCGGGTAACGACGGTTCTTTTAGTAGAGAAGAACATATTGTATCTTTTTCACAGTTCGGATGCAAACCTTTAAGAATTAGTCCGGAAACACCGGATAAAACTACACCGGATGTATTCATCAGAAGACAATTTTTTGGTGATAGAGAGATCGAAATGCCCGATGGGAACAAGGTGCGGTTCTGGGGATTTGAAGACCCGGATGATCCAAGCACAAAAGGATCGATCCCGGCTCCCATAGTAAGGGTCCGAGAAGGACAGGTGGTTCATTGCGAATTAAAGGTCAAGAAGAATACCCACACCATTCACTGGCATGGTATTGAACCTACCTGCTTTAATGATGGGGTGCCTCATAACTCTTTTGAAGTAAATTCGCGTTATACGTATCAATGGCAGGCAGCTCAGGCTGGGACCTTCTTTTATCATTGCCATAAAAACACGGTTTTACATTTTCAAATGGGCATGAGTGGATTACTGGTTGTCGATCCTCCGGAAGGCCCGGGTCGCTTATGTACAGGCGGGCCTAAATATGATGTGGAAGCATTATGGGCCATCGCGGATGTGGATCCCCGTTTTCGGGAACTGCCCGGAGGTCATGATGCTGGCATGTGTGGTGAAGATGTGGGGTTCGACAAATTCGATCCAAAATATTTCATGATTAACGGAGTGCCCCATCCCCTTACCCGAGAGGATAATAAGGTGGTTATTAAGGCGAACCCTGACCAATCCATTCTTTTTCGGTTGCTTAATTCCACTTTTTCGGTTTTATATATAAAGTTTCCTTTTGATGTTCTATTTGTAGAGAGAGATGGAAGACCCTTATACCCCTCGCCCTCCAATCATGGATATTCCCATCCTTTTATTATCCCGGCCGGACAACCTATTGAGATGGAGACGGCTCAACGGGCAAGCGTGTGGGTTGAAAATTTACCCGAAGGCACCTATAAAGTGGTTGTGGAATTTCGTCATTTAATAAGACCCAATCAAATTTTAGGTGTTGCCGAAACCAAAGTTATAGTTGGGGAGAGAGCCAAAGAAGAAAAAGACAAGCCACGCGCTGATGTGATCCTGGTAACCGTGGCAAGTTTTAAATCCAAGAAAAAAGAGTGGAAAATCGAAGGGAAAACATCATTTCCGGGCCCGGACAATCAAGTCACCATTCACGTGGGTGAGACTCTGAAAGGTCCTGTACTTGGGACAGTGAATGTGAAAAAATCGGGCAAATGGAAACTCAAACTTAAAAATTCATATATCGTCCCGGATAAATCACGTGCCATAAGTCTTGAATCCAGTAAGGGTGGTAAAAGTCTGGGTGTCGGTCTCGAAATCGATGGAGTAACCAGAGAAAATGCCGAAGATGTCATAACGGTGACGAAAGCAGAATTTAGAAAAAGTAAAAACGAGTGGCGAATTGATGGAACTGCTACACGGGCAGATAATAATACGATCACTATCTATTTAGGCACCAAAATTGGCGGCCATATTCTTGCAACAGTTAATGTTGACAAATCAGGAGCGTGGAGCTTCAGACTAAGAAATTCTAATATCCTCCCGGATAAGAGCAATAGTATCAGCTTACAATCGAGTCATGGTGCACAACTATTGGCCGTTCCTATTACACAAAGATAAGTATATTCTTTACGGGCATCGGACCGAAACTAAAGCCAATTCGATGCCCATTTTATTTTTTACAATGGGCAAATTAAAATGAAAGGAAATGCAATGAAGAGTCATATTATATTATTTATGTTGATGATGATATTATTATCATGTTCATCTTCTTCAAATTTATTAAATCATGATCAGGTAACCATCGTTATTGAAAAACCCAAGACCGAGGTTGTTGAACCAGCCACCCAGAAAAAAAGAAGTTATCACCCTTCCGAAAAACAATATATATGGATTGAAAGAATTGATGGAAAAGATGTTAAAAAGAAACCCAAAAAAGTAGCTCATCAGGCCCAGGTATATTATTTGACACCAGGAGTCCACCAAATAGAATTGATGTTTGAAGGAAGTGGAATAAGTGCTCGTTATATCCCGATGTTTACGGATTCGGTTTTCATGAAATTTGAATATTCCAACAAATTAAAAAATCCCGTACTCATTGATCTTGAAACACAAGCCGGGGAAATCTACAAAATAATTACTGAAATAAAATCGGGCAAATGCATTTTAAAAGTGACTAAAAATGATTTCGTGGTTGCACAGAACAGTAGTAACTTAAAATATAAATACTCCAATGTTTTTGATCCCGCTAACTGGCATCTTAATAAAGACGTAGAAGTTAATCATCACAGTAATTGAAATGCCCTGTTTTTGTTTAAGAAAAAATTTTAAAAGAATAATTAAAAATATTCTGGAAATGTCAAATGACAAAGGATGGTCTTCTCATATTGATCTCCATGTGATTCAGCAAAGGCATAATACTCATAAAATTTACAATTACAGGAAACGTCTGGCATTGTGCAAAGAATGCGTATATGTAAAAAATGTAACCAAGAGAATGCGATGTGGGTTGTGTGGTTGTTACCTCGAAATCAAAGCCGCTCTTCCTTTTATGCATTGCCCTGTCAATAAATGGTAATATTAACGCTGCGCATATTTTTCTCATTGCCGACTGAACCATGCGCATCATATGCATTACTTTATAGAAATATTAATTACAATACATGGTAACTACTTGTTTTTTATAATGATAAATTTTTTGGCACTTAATTTGTATAATGTAATATAAATTATATTTTCTCATCCCTAAATTAATTAGGAGGGTTTCATGAAGAAGTTAATATATTTCTTAAGTTCGATAATAATACTTGCCATAGCAGGTATATATTTATCGTCAGGTTGTACCAAATCACCTACACAACCCAATGGAGGTGAACAAATCGTCGTTTCTGGAACGCCATCTCCGTCACCATCACCAACGGCGAATCCCAGTCCCTCACCATCCCCAAGTTCAAGTCCAAGTCCGAGTCCAAGTCCTTCACCGAGTGCCAGCCCAAGTCCATCGCCTTCGCCCAGTGCAAGTCCGAGCCCGTCACCTTCGCCCAGTCCCTCACCACCGGCTACCGTACCTTTTGCTATGTTCGATATCCAGGAAGCCCGGGTAGAATTGGATCGGGATATTGGAGATCAACGATTCGAGGTAGAAGGACATTTCCAATTGGGTAACATGAGTAATATTGACGTATTGAATGAGGATGTTACCGTAACTTTTGATAATTTCACCCAGACTATTCCGGCTGGTTCTTTTGTACGTGATAACGATAACGAGGGATTTGAATTTCGCGGTGATGGCCCCGGCATTGATAGCATGAAAATAAGGGATGATGGTGAATTTGAAGTTAAAGCGAGGGACCTGGATTTAAGTGCCGTGGACCTTAGTAATCCAGTTCACTTCTCTTTACAGATTGGGGACGATTTTGGCGAATTCGATATTCCATTTGATCAGGAGGGTCGATTCAAAAATCCTAATCCGAAACCTTCACCTTCACCCAGTGTAAGCCCGAGCCCATCGCCCTCACCCAGTGTTAGCCCCAGTCCTTCACCATCACCAAGCGTGAGTCCCAGTCCATCGCCTTCGCCCAGTGTGAGCCCGAGTCCATCCCCCTCTCCGAGTGCGAGCCCGAGCCCTTCACCATCACCAAGCGTAAGCCCAAGCCCCTCACCTTCGCCCAGTGTTAGCCCCAGTCCCTCTCCATCACCCAGCGTAAGTCCCAGTCCGACACCCACACCAACGCCAACACCTACACCGACTCCAACCCCTACGCCAACGCCGACCCCTACGCCAACACCAACGCCCACACCAACCCCTCCACCGACTGAAGTGCATGCCCAGGGACCCATTGAGGCTCTTAATGTATCCGGTCCTCATGATGGAGATGTCACCGTTGAAGGCATAAAATTTATTGTTACCCAATCAACCATCTTAGAAGATGAAACAGGAAACGATATAACGCTGAATGATTTTGCTGTGGGAGAGGAAGTAGATGCCTGGGGACCAACGCCTGTGAATAATGAGACCACAGCCCGAAAAATTAGAAAACGCTAAATTTTTATAACCCCCACCAATCGGCCACCCTTAGTTTTATGGTGGCCGATTAAATTATTGTATTAAGGAGGGAATGATGTATTTACAAAAAATACCCCAAAGCAATATCACACTGGATATTGTTTTACCTGTTTACAATGAAGAAAAGATATTATACAAATCTGTTTTAATTCTACTGGACTTTTTGAAAAAAAAATGTAATATTAAATGGCAAATTTCTATTGCGGATAACGGTTCAACAGATAATACGCCAGTGATAGGTAAACAATTAGCCAGAAAATATGATGAAGTGGAATATATATCCTTGCCATTTAAGGGAAGAGGGCGCGCCTTAAGGACCGTATGGTTAAATAGTAAGGCCGATATTTTAAGTTATATGGACATTGATCTGTCCACAGATTTAAACTGCTTTATGCCCATGATCGAGCCTCTAATTGAAGGGCAAGCCGATATTGCCATTGGCTCGCGTTTTAAAGCTCAGGCAAAAGTTAAACGGGGTCTCAAACGAGAAATTCTGTCAAGAGGTTATATTACCTTGATAAAATTGTTTTTTAATTGTACATTTACAGATGCACAGTGTGGATTTAAAGCCATAACACGTTCGGCAGCCTCAGTGCTCATTCCAAGAATTAAAAACCAGAACTGGTTTTTTGATGCAGAACTTTTATTACTTGCTGATCATTATGGGTTTCGTATTTTTGAAGTTCCAGTACACTGGGTTGATGATCCTGACTCCCGTGTCAAAATTTTACGTACGGTGAAAGAACATTTTGGTGGTCTTGTTCGGATGCGACTTTCTTTGAATCCATTAAAGCTAACCGGTTCGCCTGACTTAATTCCAGTAGATGCCCATGCCTAAATTTTAGATTGAATTATGGAGTTGCAGCTAACTGGTCCGGTTTTTATTAATTTGTTGAAATTTATTTTAATTGTAACTATCCCGGCCTTTACTGGTTTTACCCTTTTCAAGCATTTTAAAACTTCTCTTACTCTGGGCGAATGTATTTTTACGGGCATTCCTTTTGGCCTAGCGCTCTTTACAGCCGCAAGTTTTTTATTTAATCTTTTATTTGGATTTTTCTGGTATATAACAATTATTGTACAACTCTGTTTCTTGATCCTAAGTTTGTATTTGTTAAAAATAAAACCCGCTTCCCCATTTAAGGTACAAAAAATCGATATCTATGCTTTTAGTATATTTATTTTTTCAATAGTCTTATTTACCTTTTTAGCAAGCCGATTAATTATCTGGAAAAATGGCGATCTTGCCACGGGATTTGTAGACGCCTGGGGGGATTTACCCTTACATATTAGCCTGGTGTCCTCTTTTACCAGTGATACGCATCTCGTTCTTAGAAGCACCATTTTAGCCGGCGAACCTCTCGCCTATCCTTTCATGTCTGATTTCTTTAGCGCGTTGCTTGTACAATTTAGTATTCCATTAGAACAGTCTCTGGAATGGCCAACTATTTTACTGAATAGCCTTACTTTGACCCTTCTTTTTTATTTAAGTTATCGTTTGGTAAAAAACAAAAAAGCGGCCCTCCTTGCACCTATGCTTTTTATTTTAGCCGGAGGCCTTGGTTTCTTGTGGTTTTTAAGAGATCTGTACTTTGCTCCTCAGCCCCTCTGGGAATTTTTACAGCATCTTCCGAAACGTTATACAAATCTGGGAGAAGTAAATATATACTGGGTGAATCCAGTGTTAGCTCATCTTTTACCCCAGAGGTCTTTCCTGTTTGGTTTTCCCCTTGGATTAACCGTGATAATTCTCTGGTGGAATCAATTCAAAATGAATCGACCGAAAGATGGCTGGTTAATCGGATTGATCATTGGATTGTTACCACTTTTTCATATGCATACCTTTCTAACTCTGGTGATGGTGGGTACTCCTCTCGCCATCATTACTTTTCTTAAATACAGTCCTTTTGATAAATGGCGAAATTACTGGTTGCAGGTTGGATCCATTGCTTTAGTTGTAGCCTTACCTCAAATATGGTATATTGTGACATCAAAAGCATCTACCAATTTTTTTAAATTACATTTATTCTGGATGGCGGAGTCCGAGAACGTCATCTGGTTTTACCTTAAGAATCTTGGCCTTTTCATTCCATTATTAATCATGGCTTTTCTGTTAAGAAAAAAGTTAAAATTAACTCGGAAAGCCTGGTTATTTTATATTCCATTTTTGTTTTTATTTATTAATTGCAACCTTTTTCTTTTTGCTCCCTATGTTTATGATAACAATAAGATAATGATCTTCTGGTTTTTGCTTTCACTGCCATTTATAAGTCAGTTGCTGGTATTTTTATTAGAGTCCTCAAACTGGTGGTTGAAAGCTGTTCTATTTCGTACTCTAATGATTGGCTTGATTTTTTCAGGTACTTTAAATATAATTCATGAGTTGCAAAGTGGTGGGTGGGTAGAATTGACTAAAGAGGAGATCCAGCTTGCCAGAGAAATTCGTCAAAGGACAAACAGTCAGGCCATTTTTTTAAGCGCACCCATCCATAATAACCTTCTCACTCTGGCCGGGCGCTCAGTAGTTATGGGATATTCCGGTCATGTTTTTTCCCACGGGATCGATTATACCCCCTATGAGAAGGCGATTGAAGATATGTATAGAGGTGAAGAGGAAGCGCGAAACTTATTGCTACAATATAAGGTTAGCTACGCTGTGGTAGGACCTCACGAGAGAGAAAAATTTGGCGAAAACGTGAAATGGTTTGAAGATTTTTTCCCTGTATATTTAAAAAGTACACATTATAAAATTTACCAGATTAATTCCGCCGCTGAAAAATCTGTTTACACTACCCAAAAATGAAAAATACGAAGATTCAACCACTCCCTTTTATTGAAGGGTGGCTTCACGGTTTAAATCCCTTTAGATTTTTCACTAACATCACAGATTGGTGTAAAGTACATGTAGATGGATTAAATCAGGGATTTTTACTGATCTTAAGCTCTTTTTTACATTTCTGGCGCTTGACTATTCCACCGAAATTAGTTTTTGATGAAATATACTTCCCCGTTTTTGCCAACAACTACTTAACCCGCACGCCCTTTTTTGATGCCCATCCGCCACTGGGAAAATATATCATTGCTCTGGGTATTCGC
>CAZMEG010000034.1:10015-13623 GCA_964565205.1 uncultured Cytophagia bacterium | reverse complement strand
CTTTTACTCTTCTTTCCACACTTAATAATAATGAATCCGCTTTACATAATTTTGTTTCCAGGTCAAACTCTCAATCTTTTTTGTCCCTGGGCAACTTTTTGATTCAATATTTTCAACAAAATTCTTTGAAAAATAAGGCATTTTTTACTCAGGGTTTGCATCAATTTTTAGATTTTGCACGTAAAACTCCCGTTTTGCAAAAAATTTACCTGGAGCAAAGAACCACAGATTGGTTCAATTTAATTCATCAGATTTTGTTATTGAGTAATTTTCATACAGGCAATCTTTTTTATCAAAGAGCCGAACAGTATGCTCACAAACCCTTATTTTATCTCTTCCGTGATGGCCATTTAATTAAAATAACCTGGTCACAGGTAAAAGAATATGTGGAAAACATCGTTCAAAGCCTTCTGGTCTTGAGTGAGGGGAATAAAGAGCTAAAAGTAGCCATTCTCTCTGAAAATTGCCTGAACATGGCTTATTGTGATTTAGCCTGCTTAACCCATGGTTTTGTAGATATATTGATTCCAGCTAATTTAACTGCTTCTGAAATAAATTATATTCTTAACCACAGTGAAGCCCATATTCTGTTTGTTTCCAATGTCAATCAATTGCAAAAAATTCAAATAAACAATCATCTTAACAAAACTCTCAAATATATTGTCCTTTTTAATTCGGAAGGTGCCCCATTAAATGACAAAATTCTGGATTTCGAAACCTTTTTAAATTTAAGTAAAAAGGCTTCTAATTTCACCTTAAGCGAATTACGAGAGGCCATTAACCTCCATGATCTGGCAACCATTATGTATACCTCCGGTACCACTGAGCTTCCCAAGGGAATCATGTTTTCACATCTGAATATTGTAAGTAAAAGATTTGCACGGGCTCTGGCTTTACCGGATTGGGGCAGTGAGGATATCTTTTTATGCTACCTCCCCCTGTATCATACATTTGGACGCTGGTTCGAACTCATGGGCTGTGTGTTCTGGGGTAGTATTTATGTTTTTGCGGAAAAACCTGCCATTGATACCTTGCTTGCCAATATGCAATTAGTAAAACCAACCGTCTTTATAAGCATCCCCAAAAAGTGGATGCAAATTTATGAAAAAGTGTGTGCAACCATAAACATTGAACATGCTTCGCATTCGGAAATTAAAGAAATTTTGCATCGTCTCACAGGAGGACATCTTAAATGGGGTCTATCGGCCGCCGGGTACCTGGATCCAGACATCTTTAAATTTTTCCAAAAATACGGGATTGAGCTCATGAGTGGTTTTGGTATGACCGAAGCCACCGGAGGGATCACCATGACACCACCCTTCCACTATCGGGAAAATTCCGTGGGTAAAGCTCTTCCCGGCATCGAGATTAAACTGGATGAAGATGGTGAAATGCTTATTCGGGGACCTTATGTGATGATGGGCTACTACAAAAGTTCCCAATCGTTTTCTGAAAACGGCTGGTTACGCACTGGAGACATTTTCGCCAGAAGCCCTGATGGTTACTATGAAATTCTGGACCGCAAAAAAGAAATTTATAAGAATACGAAAGGCGAAACCATTGCCCCCCAAAAAATCGAAAATATGTTCCGCGATTTTGAGTCCGTAAAATCTGTTTTTCTCGTCGGTGACCATAGAGAATATAACACGTTACTCATCTATCCTAACTATGAATCCAACGAATTGAATTTAAAAAAATTAGACCAGAGGCATCTTCGCGAGTATTTTAGTTCTTTGATAGTTTCGGTAAATAAATTTTTGGCACCCTACGAACGAATTGTAGATTTTAAAATCATCCATCGAGATTTTAACTCTCGATATGGAGAATTAACTCCCAAAGGCACTTTTAAAAGAAAAGTTGTGGAACAAAATTTTAAGAAAGAAATCCAGGACCTTTACGATAAAAAATATGCCTCCATTAAATACGGCCAGCTTGAAATTCGTATCCCAAACTGGTACTTACGCAAACACGGCTTCACGGCTAAAGATTTTACTGTGGAAAGGTCTTTTTTAATTAATAAAATTACAAGACGTCAATGTCGTATAAAATATAATCATCGAACTCACACCGTAACACTGGGTTATTTTAATTACAAATTAATCACACCCTGTTTAAATCTTGGGGATATCATTGTCTCGCCCGTTTTATGGTTGGGTAATCAGGAATTAATCGATTTTTTGGGTAAAGAAATATTATTTACCTCGGGCTATAAGTCACAGGAAAATTCCCCTGTGGGTTTGGCCAGGAATCGAACCCGTGTTCCATTCGATGCCCAGCAATGGCAGGCATTTCAATATCAAGACTTAGACACCGATTTAAATCTGGAAATACTGAATCAAGTAGCCCTTGGTCTTTTTGCACCGGATAGAAGTCTTGTGCAAAGCCTTTTAAAATTTTTAGAGAACCAATTACAGCAGAGTAAAGAATGGCATCAGTTAATTCATGCGCTTTTGCTCCGTACCTGCTATTTTAGCAATCGATTAGCACAACGTCATGCTTTGATGATTTTGATACGTGCGCAAAAACGCTTTTCCATTAAATATATTTTCAGGCATTTTTTAGATAATTCGCCATTAATTTTAGATAAAAAGACCATAGAGGCTCTCTGCGATCTGCAACTGGAGCAGGAACAGCTTCAAGAAATATTTGCATTTCTGGATGAATATGTTCACGATGTTCCGAATCAACATAAAAGAATTCATGCACTTTTTCAGTTTCTTGCTCATTATGGCATCCGGCATCCTCTGTGGTTTAAGTCGGTTCGAGCTCAACTGGTAAAATACATTTTAGCCTCCCCCACACCTCAGATTAAACACCTGGCTCAGCAAAATTATGAATGGTTACTAAAAGGCTTTCGGGCCTGGTTGGGAAATAATCAAACCGTAGCTATCGATCCCGACTCTGGTCTGGAATATAACTGGCAGGATGTAATCGTTTTCGATGAAAATGTAAAAGCTAAAAATAAAAAAAGATTGTCACAGGCTCTTACTCATCTGCCAGTCATTCGTGAAGCCCTGTTCATTTTTACCAAAGGCACCTTGTTAAATCTTCAGGATATAGCTTTGAAAGGAGTTCGAATATCCCATTTAGGCACGCATCACGGTAAATCTGTTTATCGACTTGCGATTCAAACCCGCTATTTAGGAACATTTGACATTGCCGTTAATCTGAATCAATCGTTAAGCCAGGAAGAGATTAACTCAGAGATTTTGTGGCTCATTCATCTCGGTTCGGATGAGTTTCAAGAACCACTGGTGGAAGATTTTGGCGGGTACTGGCCTGAATTTGGATTATGGACGGAAGAATTTATTCCTGGTGAGACGGTGGAAAAATTTCTAAATCGGCTAAATCGTTACGAAGATGCCGAATGGGTGGAAAGAATGCAACTTCTCTGGCCTTACCTGGTCTGGAGTGGAGTTGCCGCTTATATAGATTTCTGGAATCGCACCCAAAAACAGCTTGTAATTGCCGATCCAACGCCTGCTAATGTGATTGTGCCTTCCCATGATTATCAGGTAGGCTCACGAATTGTTTCCATTTCAAAGCGTAAACCATTTGAAAATATATTAAAGATGATCTCTAATTTTCTACATTATTTTGTTTATAAT